>NZ_CP117709.1:3300000-3472500 GCF_028622875.1 Streptomyces sp. MMBL 11-1
TACCCCCCGCAGTACCGCTTACAGGCAGTGCCGCTACAGCCGCGAATCCCGGGAGTGCCTCGTATGGGGACGAATGGATCGACGATGCTCGAGCCGTTACGGCAGGGGCTTCCCCCCACCGACCCCTCAGGGGTTGCCGGATCGGCGTCCTGCGCTCTGCCCGCACGCTACGAAGCGGTCGGCGGCGCACGGAAGTTCACCCGGTCGACGCTGGAGCGATGGGAGTTGGGCGACCGCTTCGACGATGTCGCCCTGGTGGTGTCGGAGCTCGTCACCAACGCCCTGCGCCACGCGCTGCCCGGCGATCCGCCCCGGGAATTCCAGGATCCGCCGGTGCGGCTGCACCTGATGCGCTGGACCTCGCGACTGGTGTGCGCCGTGCGCGATCCCAGCCGGGAAAGCCCGGTGGCGGGCGAGGCGGCGGATTCGGCCGAATCCGGCCGCGGCCTGTTCCTGGTGGAATGCGTCAGCGACAGCTGGGGCTGGCACCCCTCTCCCGTACAGCTCGGAGAACTGCCTTCGGGCCCGCTGTACGGCAAGGTCGTCTGGGCCCTTTTCCGGCTCCAGGAGAACGCGAAGCCGGGTTCGTGAACGCCTCGGTCCGGCCCGTCACGGGCCGGGCCCGGCGTCAGGCGCCGGCGGCGAGATGGTCGAACTCGCCGTCCTTGACGCCGAGCAGCAGCGCCTCGATCTCCGCGGGCGTATAGACAAGGGCGGGCCCGTCGGGGTGACGGGAGTTCCGCATCGCCACATTCCCTCCGGGCAGCCGCGCGAACTCCACACAGGAACCCTGGGAGTTGCTGTGCCTGCTCTTCTGCCAGACGACTCCGCGAAGCTCTGTGGCCGCCATGCCGTTGTACACGTGGTGCACGGACGCTCCCCGAGTTGCAAGGTGCAAGTGTCAACTAGCTCGGATCATAGCTCTGTTCATATGCCAATGCATGAGCAGATGCACGTGCACGCGGGGTGCTCCTTTGATTACAGACTTTTCCGCCCCGGTCGCACCCTCCGGGAAGAGAGACGAACGGCACGCCTATTTTGCTCCCGCTCAAGGGAGTTGATCCTTGCGGGCCTTGGTAACGTGACGCGGTCTTTCGACCGGAAAACAGCAAGGGGGAACTTTACGTGACCAGGTCTCTACGCACCGGCGCCGTCGCGGTCGCCGCTCTGGCCGCCTCACTGGCACTGACCGCGTGCGGCGGCGACGACGCGAGCAAGGATTCCGGCGCGGATTCCTCGGCGAGCGCGACGCCCGGCAGCGGCGGCAACGGCTCCGGGGAGTCCGCCGGAGGCGGCGCGGCGGACCCCGCGGCGCTGGAGGGCACCTGGGTCGGGCTGACGGACGCGAAGAACGTCACCGTGTCCATCAGCGCCCGCAAGGTCGCCCTCGTCGCCGACCAGTCCGTGTGCCAGGGGGACGTGAAGGACATGGGCGGCGAACCGATGCTGGCCCTGAAGTGCACCGGCGGCTCCACCGACCGCACGATGGGTGCGATCGACTCCGTGGACGGCACGAAGCTGGTCCTCTCGTGGGACGGCGGCGTCAAGGACACCCTCACCAAGGCCGACCCCGCCAAGCTGCCGAGCGGCATGCCCTCGCTCCCCGGCATGCCGGACCTGCCCGAGGTCCCGGACCTGCCCGAGATCCCCGCGCCGTGACGACCGCCGCGGCCTGACGCCCGCCCGTCGGCCGCTCAGCCGCCCTCGGCCAGCGTGCTGCTGACCCGGGTGGAGCCGCCCCGCTCGTCCAGGGCACGGGTGAACTCCTCCAGCGCGTCCAGCAGCAGCGCCGCGCCCCGGCGCACGACCGGGTCGCCGGCCGGCGTCGTACCGTCGTCCGCCGGGGTGGGCATGTCCCAGTGGGCCACCGCGTCCACCACCGGCTGCCAGTCGGGCAGCCGCCGCTCCCGTACCGCCTTGGCGCCCTTCTCCGTGGCCCGGCGCAACGCCTCGGCCAGCTGGGCGGCGCCGGGCACCGGGTCGGCCGACCTGGCCGGCAGATGGGCCTCCAGGACCATCGCGGACCGGCCCAGCTGGGCCAGCGCGTGCTGGGCGTCGGTGGCGGCGGCCCGGGAGATGCCCCGGTGGCGTACCGGCTCGTGCTGGGCGGTCGCCAGCGCCTCCTGCCAGGCCACCCGGGCCTCCCGGGTGGCGATCAGCGCGTCCCGGACGTCCTCGGCGTCCCGGGAGGCGGGGTCCGCGTACCGGTCGACGACCGTGGCCGCGTACCGCCCGTCCGCCACCAGCCACTCGGCCAGCCGGTCCCGCAGCCGCGGGGTCTCCCAGGCCGGGTAGACGGCGTACGAGACCATCGCGAGGAGCCCGCCGACGAGCGTCAGCACGATGCGCTCGGTGACGGTCTGGGACCAGTCGTCGCCGGCCATGCCGAGCAGGAAGACGACGTACGCGGCGACGCAGACCTGGCCGACCGCGTAGCCGGTGCGCATCAGCAGGTACATCAGCCCGGCGCAGACCACCGCGAGGAGCGCGGCGAGCCGGGCGTCGGGGCCGACGGTCTGCACGACGGCGGTGGCGAGCCCGACGCCGACCAGGGTGCCGCCGAAGCGTCCCGCCGCGCGGGCGTACGTCTGGGAGAACTCGGGCCGCATCACCATGACGGCGGTCATCGGGGCCCAGTAGCCGTGGCCCAGCGGCACGGCCTCGCCGATGAAGTACCCGCAGACGGCGACCACCGCGACCCGGATGGCGTGGCGCAGGATCGGCGAGCTGTGGTGCAGCTCGCGGCGCATCGCGGCCAGCACCACCGGGACCAGTTTCAGCAGCGTGGGCCGGTGGCGGGTGTCCGGGGCGAGGCCGGTGGGGATCCCGCTGTCGGTCCCGGTGCCCTCCGCGATCTCCAGGACGTCGTCGAGCAGGGCCGCGAGCCGGTCGGCGGCGCGGCGGGCGGGGCCGACGAGGATCACGTCGTTGTCGGGGGTCTTCAGGACGCCCAGGTCGGTGGCGGAGAGATGGACGGGTTCGCCGTGCCGGACGGCCCGCGCGGCGGCGTCCAGGACCGATCCGGCCGCGCCGAGGAGCTCGTTCACCCAGAGCCGCTCCAGACCGTCGCCGGGCACCCCCATCGCCGGGTCCGCGAGCGAGGCGAGCACCGGGCGCAGCCGCTCGGCGACCCCCCGGGCCCCGTGCAGCTCGGCCGGGCGGCGGCGGGCCTGGCGCGGGGTGACGGCGGCGGCGCTGCGGGCGGTCATCAGGGGCAGCGGGTCGAAGGGGGCGACCGGGTCGTGCCGCAGCCGCCGGGCGTAGTCGGCCTCGGCGGCCAGGGCGTCGGCGAGCGCGTCGCGCTGGGCGCCCCATCTGCGGACCGGGAAGAGGACGATGAGCGCGGCCTGCACGATGCCGCCGACGACGATCATCACGGCGTGGGCGGCGGCGTCCACGACCGAGGTGGGCAGGGTGATCGTCACCAGCATGATCGCGACGTTGGACGCGGCGATGATGCCGCCCGTGGGGCCCGCCGCCCAGGCGAGACCGGCGAGGAAGGTCCAGACGCCGAGGAGACACAGGAAGAGCACGACCTGCGCGCCGCTCACGTAACCGACGAACGTCGAGACGGCGAGGCTGACGCCGGAGACGAGGGCGAGGACGGGGCGGGGCCGCCAGCTGCGCTGGAAGGTGGCGAGGGCCGCCTGGAACGCGCCGAACGCCGAGCTCGCCGCGATCTCCGGCCCGAACAGCACCAGGCCGCCCCCGACGACGAGGGCGAGACCGGCCGCACCGCGCAGGGCGATGAGGGGTTCCAGCCTCTGCCGCTCGATCTCCAGCCCCGAGCGGGCGGTCTCCTTCAGCGCCCGGAGCCAGCTCATGGACCGAGCCTAACGGTGCAATCCATGCCAAGCCCGACTTACGGCGTGATTTCCCCGTCGGGTCGGGGGGACGCGCCGCCCGTCCGGGCCCGGTCGGCGGCCTCGGTGCCGTGCGTCCACCCCGCCAGGTCCACGGCCCCGCGCAGACGGGTGGTCGTGGTCCTCGGGAACATCCGCTCGGCGGTGTCGGCGACCGCGACGTCCCGGGCGGCGAGGACGGGAAGCAGTCCGCCGCCCCCGCCGCCCGCCGCGCCGGTACCGGTGTCCGCTTCCGCCGTGACCCGCTCGGCGTCGGCGGCCAGCCGCCGCCCGAGGCGCTGGGCGTACCCCATCCAGAACGCCTGCCGGAAGGTCTTGGTCCGCTTGCGGCCCCCGGCGCGCTGTCCGGCCTCCGACCGGGTCATCGCGGTGGTCCCCTGGACGAGCAGCGAGGTGAACAGCAGCTCGACGGCCTCCAGGTCCGGCTCGAAACCGACGACCGTGGTGAAGCCGAGGCCGTCGTTCCACACGGCCCGGCACCGGTTCGCGGAGGCGACGGCGTCGAGCAGGATCGCCTTGGCGCTCTCGTACGGGGGCTCCACCCCGATCCGGCAGGCTCCCGGCGTGTCGGGGCTCCGCGTCCGGGCGGCGAGGAGTGCCTCGTCGATGGTGTGCCGGGCCATCAGCTCCTGCGCCTTGGCGGTCAGCGCCTCGGCCTCCTCCGGGAAGCCGGTCGCCTCGGCCTTCGCCAGCAGGGCCCGGATCCGGGTGAGCATCCGGGGCTCGCCGGCGGCGGGCGGCAGGTGCGGCCGGTCGGCGGAGGCGCCGGGCGGGGGTCCCACGGGCTCGATGGCGGGCAGCCGCAGCAGCACCCGGTACAGCTCCAGCAGATCGGCGGCGTACGAGAAGCGGTCGGGCCGGTTGCGCTCCACGGGCCCCGGCAACCCGGCGAGCTGCCGGTCCCACCGGGGCGGCAGCTCCTCGTACCGGGCGGTCTCGGCGGCGATCAGGGTCCCGGCCAGCGCCGCCCGCCGCTCGTCCAGCTCCCGGCGGACGAACCGGACCAGGTCGGCGGGGTGCCAGCCCCGCGTCCACGCCCGGCGCACGAACTCCTCGCCGCGCCGGTGCGCCTCGTCGTCGGCGTCCGGGGCGGCGGCGAGCAGGGACGCGCCGGTGTCCAGGGCGGCGTCGCCCTCCGCGTAGAGGGCCGCCGCGCAGGCCCGGTCGATCACCGATTCCATCCGGCCAAGGGTAGGCGCGCGGTCTCCGGGCGTTGTCAGTGGCGGGTGGCAGACTCGCGTCCATGACCGAACGGTGGGCGGTGGCGGCCACGGACGGGGGCGGGGCGCTGCTCGCGCCGCTGGCCCGGGACGGCATGCCCGCCGGGCCGGTCCTCGCCGAGCCCGACCTCGTCGAGGCGGTCCGCTCCCGGCCCGGAGTGGTGCGCTGGGTGTGGCGGTCGACCGCCGAGATCTACCCCCGCCTGCTGGCCGCCGGGGTCCGGGTCGAGCGGTGCTACGACATCGAGTGCGCCGAGCTGCTGCTGCTCGGGCACGCCGGGCGGCTCGGCGAGCCCCGTTCCGCCGCCGCCGCGCTGGCCCGGCTGGACAACGCGCCGGTGCCTCCGGACCCGCCCGCCCGGTCCGCCGAACCGGGCGCGCAGTCCTCTCTGTTCGAGCCGTCGTCGGGCCCCGGGGTGCCGTTCGAGGGGCTGCTGCGGGTCTACGCGGACCAGACGCGCCGCCACGGCACGGCGGAGCACCCGGACCGGATGCGGCTGCTGACCGCGTCGGAGTCGGCCGGGATGCTCGTGGCCGCCGAGATGCACCGGGCCGGGCTGCCCTGGCGCGCCGACGTCCACCGGGAGCTGCTGAACGAACTGCTGGGCGAGCGGTACGCGGGCGGCGGCGAGCCCCGCAGGCTCGCCGAGCTGGCGGACGAGGTGTCGGCGGCGTTCGGCCACGGGGCCTCCCCCGGCTCTTCAGGAGCCAGGGGAAGGGTCCGCCCCGACCTGCCGGCCGATGTGGTGAAGGCGTTCGCGCAGGCGGGGATCGCGGTGAAGTCGACCCGGCGCTGGGAGCTGGAGGCGCTGGACCATCCGGCGGTCGAGCCGCTGATCGCGTACAAGAAGCTGTACCGGATCTGGACGGCGCACGGCTGGTCCTGGCTCCAGGACTGGGTGCGCGAGGGCCGCTTCCGCCCGGAGTACCAGCCGGGCGGCACGGTCAGCGGCCGCTGGACGACCAACGGCGGTGGGGCCCTCCAGATCCCCAAGGTGATCCGGCAGGCCGTCGTCGCCGACGAGGGGTGGCGCCTCGTCGTCGCGGACGCCGACCAGATGGAGCCCCGGGTGCTGGCGGCGATCTCCCGCGACCGGGGTCTGATGGAGGTGGCCGGTCATGACGGCGACCTCTACAAGGCGCTGTCCGACCGGGCGTTCCGGGGTGACCGTGAGCACGCCAAGCTGGCGCTGCTCGGTGCGATCTACGGCCAGACGTCCGGGGACGGGCTGAAGAACCTGGCCGCCCTGCGCCGCCGCTTCCCTCTCGCCGTCGCCTATGTCGACGACGCGGCACGGGCGGGTGAGGAGGGGCGTGTGGTGCGGACCTGGCTGGGCCGGACCAGCCCGCCGGTCGCGCCGACGGGCCAGGACGAGGAGGCGGGCCTTCCCCAGGAGGGCCCCGAGGGGTCCGGGGCCGCGTCCGACGGCGGTCAGGCGCGGGCCCGTGGGCGCTTCACCCGTAACTTCGTGGTGCAGGGCAGCGCGGCCGACTGGGCGCTGCTGCTGCTGGCCGCGCTGCGCCGGGCCCTCCATGAGCAGGGGCTGCGGGCGCAGCTGGTGTTCTTCCAGCACGACGAGGTGATCGTGCACTGCCCGGCCGGGGAGAGCGCCGCCGTCGCCGAGGCGATCCGCGCGGCGGGCGAGCTGGCCGGACGGACCGCCTTCGGGGAGACGCCGGTGCGGTTCCCCTTCACGACGGCGGTGGTGGAGCGGTACGCGGACGCCAAGTGACTGCTGACGGCAGGTGGTTGACGGGCTCACGGCCTCACGGGCTGACGTTCGGCGGGCTGATGGTCGGCGGGCTGATGGTGCGGGCGATCCGCGAGGACGGCTCGGGGCGGCCCGGGGTCCGAACAGCGCGCGGGGAGGCGAGAAGCGCCCCGTTCACGCGCCGGACGGCGTGAACGGGGCGCGGGCGGTGGTGCGCTCGCTGTGTCCTCGTCTACCCGCGTTCCCACAACGCGGGGACGTTCGGCGGCTCCCAGCCCGACACGGCCTGGTGCGCCTGCAGACAGCGGTAGGCGACCCCGCCGTAGGTCACGCGGTCACCCGCGCGGTAGGAGGTGCCGGGCGACCAGGTGGTCCCCGGCTCGGTGGGCGGATCGGTGGGCGGATCGGTCGGGCCGGGCGTCTGGGCGACGTCCAGGACGAAGTCGAAGGTGCCCTGGCGGCCGTTGCCGACGCTGCGGACGTTCATCAGCAGCTCCGGGTCGAACAGGGCGTCGGTGTTGTTGCGCGGCTCGTTCGGGAAGTACAGCTGGGTGGTGAGGATGCGGCCGCCGGGCGCCTGCGCCTTCACGTGGATGTGCCGCGTACGGCCCGGGTAGAGGCCCGGCACGATGGTGGTGAGGCTGAACGACCCGTCCGTACCGGTGAACTGATGTCCCCGGAAGGCGAACCGGGCCATGTCGTACGACCCGTTGGTGTCGGCCTGCCAGAAGTCGAGCAGGGCCCCGGGGATGGGGCGGCAGGCCCGGCCGAAGACGTAGCCGCTCACGGTGAGCGGCACGCCGGGGGTGCCCGGGGTCACCAGGCTGGTGCGGCGCGGGGAGTTGGGCTTGAAGTACGGCCCCTCCATCTGCGGCGGCGTCGTGTCGTCTCCGTCGTCGCACTCCGGGGTGGGGGCCAGGGGCCCGTTCCCGGTGGAGGCGGCGTCCCGGGCGAGCGCGACGCCCCCTCCGGCGAGCAGGGGCGCGGCGCTCGCGACGAGAGCGGCCTTCAGGAGACCTTTGCGGCTGATCCGCCGCCGGTCCCCCGTCGTCCCGTCGGACGCGTTCGGTTCGTGAGGGGTCGTGTTGTCCATGTGTGGGGTCATGACTGTTTCCTCGGAGTCCTCGGGGGGCCTCGGCGCGGGGAGGCGGGAGGCGGGAGGTTTCAGGAGGTTCGGTGGTGCCGGACCGGTCCCGGGCAGCCTGGCCCGGGACTGGCCCCGGGCGGTCGGACCCGGGACCGGTTCCGGGTGGTCAGACCCGCTGCCAGAGCGCCGGGACGGCCGCGGGGGTCCAGCCGGGCTGGGCCGTGTGTCCCTGGAGGCAGCGGTAGGTCGCTCCGCCGTACGTCACCGTGGCTCCGGCGGCGTACACGGTGCCGGCCGCCCAGGTGCCGCCCGGCGGGTCGGTGGGCGGGTCGGTCGGCGGCGTGGTGGGCGGGTCCGTCGGCGTACCGCTGGTGACCAGGGTCAGCCCGTACGTCTGGAGCAGCGGGTTGATCGGCTGGAAGTACGTCGTACCGCCGGAGGAGCAGTTGCCCGAGCCGCCGGAAGTGACGCCCTGGGCCTGGCTGCCGGAGATGTAGGAGCCGCCGGAGTCGCCCGGTTCGGCGCAGACGCTGGTGCGGGTCACCCCGGAGATGGTGCCCTCCGGGTAGGTGACGCTGGTGTTCAGCTGCTGGATGGTGCCGCAGTGCCAGCCCGTGGTCGAGCCGGAACGGCAGACCGAGGCGCCGACGACCGAGGCGGTGGAACCGGCGACGGTGACGTCGCCCCGCCCGTAGCCGTTCACCAGCGGACGCGGGGTCCAGTTGGCGTTGGTGGCGACCCAGGCCATGTCCCGGCCCGGGAAGGTCGAGCCCTGGAAGGAGCCCTGGGCCTGCTGGTTGACGCCGTTGGTGGTGGTGCCGACGCGCCCGCAGTGACCCGCGGTGGCGAAGCCGCCCTGGGTGCCGCGCGTCACCGAGAAGCCGACGGAACAGCGGCCGGAGCCGTTCATGTAGTACGCGTCGCCACCCCGGATGTCGGCGAGGGCGCGGGGCTGCTCGGCGGACCTGGCGACGGTGACGAGGCCGCTGTCGACCCCGGCCGACTTGAGGAACGCCTGTCCGGCGGCGGTGCTGGCGGCGTTCACGACGACCTTGTTGGCCGCGACGTCGACGTACCAGACGGGCACGTTCTTGGGCGCCTTGTCCAGCGCGGCCTTGTCGAGCGCCTTCTTGACGCCTTCGAGCCGGTCCAGGCTGTTGCCGACGACCTCGGCGCGCGCTCCGGCGTCGGTGATCCGGGCTGCCTCGGAGGCGTCGGTGGTGGCGACGGTCAGGGCCGCCTTCGCACCGCTGACCCGGGCTCCGGCGAAGCTGGCGCCGAGCGACTTCTCCAGCCCCGCGGCGACGGCGGCGGCGCGGTACTCGTTGGCTATCCGGCTCCGGGCGTCGTCGGCGTCCAGGCCGAGGTCGCGCTCCATGGCGGCCAGCATGCCGGGCGACAGGCTGTCGGCGGAGACCGCCGGGGCGACGGCCGCGGGGCCGGCGGACGCCACGCCGGTCAGCCCGGCGAGGGCGAGTGCGCCCACGGCCACCGTGGCGGTGCCGGCGACGAGGGCGCGTCTGCGGAGCGTGGTTCTCTCCACGTAACTCTCCTTGGTTCAGGGGGTGTCCGGGCCCGGCGGGGGTTGGTCCGGACCAGGGAATTGCCGAAACCGTAACGGCGGTGGCGCCCGGCGCAGGAGATCCCGTTCGCCCCCCTCCCTCCGCGTTATGGGGCCGCGCGGCGCGCGCTCCGGCGCACCGCGCCGAGGGGTACGGAGCCGGTCTCACGGCCCGGCCGGGCGAAGCGGGAGCGCGTCTCCCCTTCGGCGGGGCGCCCGGGTAGGTTCGGCCCCATGCACACAGGCCAACTTCTGGGCTCGGGACGCACCGCCGACGTGTACGCACTCGACGGCTCCTGGGTCCTTCGCCGCTACCGGGACCGCACCGACACCACGGAGGAGCTGGCCGTGATGAGTTACGTCGGCGCCTTCGGCTTTCCGGTGCCGCGCATCGGCCCGCCCGCCGAAGGGGCCCGCCCCACGGACCTGGTGCTCCAGCGGCTGACCGGCCCGACCCTGGCCGAGGCCCTGCCGGCGGGGCGGCTGGGGGCTGCCGAGGCGGGCGCGCTGCTCGCCCGTCTGCTGCGTGAGCTCCACGCCATACCGGCCCGGGTCTCGGCGGACCCGGGCGACCGCGTGCTCCATATGGAACTGCGCCCGGAGAACGTGATGCTGACGGAGGGGGGCGCGGTGGTGATCGACTGGTCCGGCGCGGCGGAGGGTCCGCCCGGTCTCGACCGGGCGATGTCGGCCCTGGCCCTGGCCCGGACCGCGCTCGCCGCGGGGCCCCCGGCCGGGGCGGACGTCCGGCCGCTGCTGTCGGCGCTCCTCGCGGAACTCGCCGACGACGGCGGCGCGTCCGCCGGTGATCTGGCCCTCGCGCGCGACCGTCAGCGGGCGGACCCGTATCTGACCGATCGCGAACGGGGCTGCCTGGACCGGGCGGTGGAGCTGGTGATGGGCTGCGCACCCTGAAGGCGGCCGGCCCCTTCGAACCTCTGCGGCGCCGCCCGGCATCGACAGCCCGGCCAGGGAGCGGAGCCCCCGGCGGCCCGGAGCCGGAGCCTTCGGCAGGTGGCGCTCAGCGCCGCCCGCGCTTCGCGTCGCGCACGCGCCGCAGCCGGTTCACCGTGACCGGGTCCTCGCGCAGCGCCCGCTCGTCGTCGATCAGCGCGTTCAGCAGCTGGTAGTAGCGGACCGGCGAGATTCCGAGCTCCTCGCGGATCGCCCGTTCCTTCGCCCCGGGCCCCGCCCAGGACCGCCGCTCCAGGGCGAGCAGTGCCCGGTCCCGTACGGACAGCTCGTCGGCGCCGGGGGCGGGCCGGGCCCGGGGGTCGTGGTCGGGGGCGGTCATATCAGCCAACCTAACGCCCGCCCCCGACACCGCGCCCGCGGCCGCTACTCGGCGGCCTCCGCGCGGGACGCCTCGGTCGCCACCTCTCCGAGGATGCTCTCGGGGTTGCTGCCCGGCGCGACCGCGCTGCCGATCTTCTTCTTGATCGTGTCGCTGACCGTGGCCCAGGACGTCTTGGCGTAGGGGGTGAGCGTCGAGTTCGGCAGGGCCGCCAGGAACGGGCGCAGCTTCTTGTGCTTCGTGTCGGTCTCCATCGCGGCGGAGGCGCTGCCGGTCACCGGGAGCAGGTCGTACTGGTCGGCGAACTCCAGCACGTTCTCGTCGGAGTAGGCGTAGTCGAGGAACTTGCCTATCTCCTGGCGGTGCCCGTTCTCCTTGAAGCCCATCATCCAGTCGGCGACGCCCATGGAGCCCTTGGCCGGGCCGTCGACGCCGGGCAGCGGCACCATGCCGACCTTGATGCCCTTGGCCTCGGCCTTGTCCATCAGGGTGGGGTGGCCGTTGAGCATGCCGACCTTGCCGTTGGCGAACGCCTCGAACGCCTTCGCCCGGTCCAGCTTGCCGGGCGCGACCGGGCCGGTGAGGCCCTCGCCGACGAGGTTGTCCCGCAGCCAGCGGAACGTGGCGATGTTCTCGGCCGAGTCGATGTCGTACGCGCCGACGTCGTCCGTGTAGCCGCCGCCACCGCTGAGGAGCCACATCAGGGTCTCGGCCTGGGCCTCCTCCTGGCCGAGCGGCAGGGCGAAGGGGTAGTCGACGCCCTTCGCCTTGAGCGCGGCGGCGTCGCTCCGGATGTCGTCCCAGGTCTCGGGGGCGTTCAGGCCCGCCTGGTCGAAGAGCTTCTCGTTGTAGAAGAGCAGCCGGGTGCTGGCGACGAAGGGCAGGCCGTACAGCGTGCCGTTGATCTTGCCCGCGTCGGCGAGCCTCGGCAGGAAGTTCGCGGTGGTGCGGATGGCGAGCGTCTCGTCGGCCGTGTAGAGCTTGCCCGCCTTGGCGTAGTCCGCGTACGCGCCGATCTGGGCGATGTCCGGGGCGTCACCGGCCTTGACCATCGCGGCGACCTCGCGGTCGACGTCCTTCCAGTGGAGGACGGTGACGTCGACCTTGATGCCGGGGTGCTCCTTCTCGAAGCCCGCCGCGACCCCGCTCCAGTACTTCTCGGAGCTGTTCTCCGGACTGGTGCCGTAGTCGGCGGCGACCAGCTTGAGCGTGACATCGCCGGATTCGGCGTCACCGCCGCAGCCCGACAAGGTTGCCGCCATTCCCAGCGCGGCCACCACCGCGGTCAGACCCAAAAAGCGCCGCTGCACAGCCTCGCCCATCCTCGTTGATCGCCTGGCTCACGGACGGTGCGCACGGCGTCGGCCCCACGGCCTCCGAACCGGCCGCGGCAAGGCCGCCCTGTCCTGGGCACCATCCGGATGAACCGCGATTTTCCCCCATTGCCGACGCGGAGGTCTACACCACCGGCATATCGCTTCAGCAACGTATACGGGTCCTGGGGGCCACAACTGGCTTGCGCGCTCTGGCAGTCGGGAGCCGCGAGCCGTATCTTGGTCCAGACCTTTGCTCCGGTTTCCCCCGGGTCCAGGCCCCCCATGCGTGACTTTTCGGCAGAAAAAGGCCGGTCTTCACTCGTTCATCATTTTGTATGGGTGCGCAACAAACCTCGCTAGTGGACTAGACCTTTTGGGGGTCGGCGGGCGAAACTGTCTCCCGTGAGACATGTCATCGCCCTCGATGTGGGCGGCACCGGAATGAAGGCCGCACTGGTCGGGACCGACGGCACCCTCCTCCACGAGGCGCGTCGAGCCACCGGCCGGGAGCGCGGCGCCGACGCGGTCGTCGAGTCGATCCTCGCGTTCGCGGCGGATCTGCGGGCCCACGGCGAGGAGCACCTCGGCGAGAGCGCCGTCGCGGCCGGGGTCGCCGTGCCCGGCATCGTCGACGCCGAGAAGGGCGTCGCGGTGTACGCCGCGAACCTGGGCTGGCGCGACGTACCGCTGCGCACCCTGCTCGCCGAGCGCCTCGGTTCCATCCCGGTCGCCCTCGGCCACGACGTCCGCACCGGCGGGCTCGCCGAGGGCCGGATCGGGGCCGGGCGCGGGGCGGACCGCTTCCTGTTCGTGCCCCTGGGCACCGGGATCGCCGGGGCCATCGGCATCGCGGGCGCCATCGAGGCAGGCGCCCACGGCTACGCGGGCGAGATCGGCCACATCGTGGTCCGCCCCGACGGCCCCGACTGCGGCTGCGGCCAGCGCGGCTGTCTGGAGACGCTGGCCTCCGCCGCCGCGGTGACCCGGGCCTGGGCCGCCGCCTCCGGGGACCCCGGGGCGGACGCCGCGGACTGCGCGAAGGCCGTCGAGTCGGGCGACCCGGCGGCGGTCCGGGTGTGGCAGGACGCGGTCGACGCGCTCGCCGCCGGCCTCGTCACCGCGCTCACCCTCCTCGACCCCGCCACGCTCATCATCGGTGGCGGACTCGCCGAAGCCGGGGAAACCTTGTTCACACCACTGCGTGCGGCCGTCGAGGAACGCGTCACGTTCCAGAAGCTGCCCCACATCGTCCCGGCGGCCCTCGGGGACACCGCCGGATGCCTGGGCGCGGGGCTGCTCGCCTGGGATCTACTCTCCACGGAGGTTTCCGCCTGATGGCCGGACGCGCAGCAGACAGCACCGTTCTCGCCGGCGCCCGGGTGGTGCTCCCCACCGGCACCGTCGAGGACGGCCGGGTGACCGTCGAGGGCACCCGGATCTCCGGCACCGCACCGGAGGGCGCCCGGACCATCGACCTCGCGGGCCACTGGGTGGTCCCCGGCTTCGTGGACATGCACAACCACGGCGGCGGCGGGGCCTCCTTCACCTCCGGCACCGTCGACGAGGTCCTCACCGGCATCCGTACGCACCGCGAGCACGGCACCACCACCATGGTCGCCTCCACGGTCACCGGCGAGATGGACTTCCTCGCCCGGCGCGCGGGCGTCCTGTCCGAGCTGGTCGAGCAGGGCGACCTGGCCGGGATCCACTTCGAGGGCCCCTTCATCTCGCCGTGCCGCAAGGGCGCCCACAGCGAGGAGCTGCTGCGCGACCCGGACCCGGCCGACGTCCGCAAGCTGCTGGACGCCGCGCGCGGCACCGCCCGGATGTTCACCCTCGCCACCGAGCTGCCCGGCGGCATCGACTCCGTACGGCTCCTCGCGGAGCACGGGGTCATCGCCGCGATCGGCCACACGGACGCGACGTACGAGCAGACCGTCGAGGCCATCGAGGCGGGCGCGACCGTCGCCACGCACCTGTTCAACGCGATGCCGCCGCTCGCCCACCGCGACCCCGGCCCGATCGCCGCTCTCCTGGAGGACGACCGGATCACCGTCGAGCTGATCAACGACGGCACGCACCTGCACCCGGCCGTCCTGGAGGTGGCCTACCGCCACAAGGGCGCCGGCCGCGTCGCGCTGATCACCGACGCGATGGACGCCGCCGGATTCGGCGACGGGGAGTACCAGCTCGGCCCGCTCGCGGTCGAGGTCACCGACGGGGTGGCCCGGCTGGTGGAGGGCGGCTCGATCGCCGGCTCCACGCTCACCCTGGACACCGCGTTCCGCCGGGCCGTCACCCTCGACCGGATCCCCGTCGAGGACGTCGTCCGGTCCATCTCCGCCAACCCCGCCCGGCTGCTCGGCGTCCACGACCGGGTCGGCTCGCTGGAGGCGGGCAAGGACGCCGACCTGGTCGTCCTCGACGAGGACTTCGTCCTCAAGGGCGTCATGCGCCGTGGCGAGTGGATCATCGAACCGAAGACCGCCTGACCGCTGTCCCGCAGGGCACGTAACGAAGCGATGGCGGTCGGCCCCCGGGGCTGGGCCGACCGCTCTCCCTTTGACATGATCATCGGACTGGCGCGCCGCGGACGGGTGCGCGCACCGCTGGGGTTACGCACCGAGGGAGGGGCCGACAGGTGATCCTGACCGTCACTCTGAACACCGCGCTCGACGTGACGTACACCGTCGACGCGCTCGTCCCGCACCGCACCCACCGGGTCGGCGAGGTCATCGAACGCCCCGGCGGCAAGGGCCTCAACGTCGCCCGGGTCCTCGGCGCGCTGGGCCACGAAAGCGTGGTGACCGGCTTCGTCGGCGGGGCCACCGGGGGCGTCCTGCGCGACCTCCTCGCCCCGCTCCCGCCGCGCGACGCCCTCGTGCCCGTCGCCGGGAACACCCGCCGCACCCTGGCGGTCACCGACCGCGCGACCGGCGACACCACGCAGCTCAACGAGCCCGGACCGCAGGTGAGCCCCGCCGAATGGGCCGCCCTCCTGCGGACGTACGAGGACCTGGTCGCCGGTGCCGACGCCGTCGCGCTCTGCGGCAGCCTGCCGCCCGGGATCCATGTCGGGGCCTACGCGGAACTGGTCCGGATCGCTCGCGCCGCCGCCGTGCCCGTGCTCCTGGACACCAGCGGCGAACCGCTGCGCCGGGGCATCGCCGCCCGCCCCGACCTGGTCAAGCCGAACGCCGAGGAGCTGGCCCAGCTGACCGGCTCCCGCGAACCGCTGCGCGCCGCCCGCGACGCCCGCCGCCGCGGGGCCCACTCCGTGATCGCGTCCCTGGGCCCCGAGGGCGTGCTCGCGCTCACCCCGGACGGCGCCTGGGGGGCCGCCCCGCCAGCCCCCGTGCGCGGCAACCCGACGGGCGCGGGCGACTCCGCGGTGGCCGGGCTGCTGTCCGCCCTGGCCGAGGGTCTCGACTGGCCGGAGCGCCTCGCCCGGGCGGTGGCCCTGTCGACGGCGACCGTGCTGGCCCCGACGGCCGGCGAGTTCGACGCGGCGGCCTACGCGGAGCTGCTGCCCCGCGTCACCGTGGAGCCGCACACACCGACGCCCTGACCACCTCGGGGGCGGTCAGGGCGTCGGCGCTCACAGCCGTCAGCTCTTGATGTGGCCGGCCTTCAGCTCCAGCTGGTCGAGATTGGCGTCGCACTCGTCGCCCGTCTCGCACGACAGCTTGAGGGTGTTGGAACCCTTGTCGAGCTGGACGTACGCGTACGTGTTCGTCCAGCCCTTCTCCAGGTCGCCCTCGGGGGCCTGCGCGAAGTTCTTCATGTTGATGGAGCGCGGCTCCTGCTCGTTGACCGTCAGGGTCGTCTTCGCGTCCTTGCCGGGCACGCCGTAGGTCACGTACAGGGTGTACGCGCCGGCCTCGGGAACCTCGACCGTCCAGGTGGCCGACCGGCCGACCTCGTTCAGGTTGATGTAGTTGCCGTTCGCGCCCTTGGCGCCCTTGACCGTGGAGTCCAGGGCCGCCGTGCCGCCCAGCGTCAGCGTCGCCGCGTCCTGCTTCGGCAGCTCGACCGGCTTCGGGGACTCCTTGGGCTTCTTCTCCGGCTTCTTCGATTCCTCGACCTCGCCGGCGGGCCCCTGCGAGGAGGACGCCTCGTCCGTCTTGTCGTCCTTGTCGCCGTCGTCGCCCGTGAGCAGGGCGGCGCCGATGCCGATGAGGACGACCGCGACCACGGCGACCGCCGCGATCAGGAGCGCCCTGGTGTTCGGGCCGCTCCGGCCCGGACCGCCGCCATGGCCGCCCTGCGCCGGCGGCTGCCCGCCCACCCCGCCGGGGTAGGTCTCGGGGGCCGCGTACTGCGGGTTCGGCCGGTTGTACTGCTGCGGGGGCTGCTGGCCGTAGCTCTGCTGGGGCGGGTAGCCGTACCCGCCCTGCTGCTGCGGCACCTGCTGCTGGCCGTACTGGCGCTCGCCGACGGCCCGCACCTGGTTGTAGGACGTTCTGGGCACGCCCGGCTGCGCGGCCGGCCCCGGGTAGCCGTAGCCGCCCTGGCCGGGCGGCTGGGCGCCTGCCGCCTGTCCGTCCGCGTACAGATAGCCGAACGGATCGTCGTCCTCGGGCTTGCTCGCGCCGTTGTTTCCGGCCGTCATCCCTGGGTCACTCCTCACCATGTCGCCAGCCGTCGCCGACCGGCCGAGCCTACCTCGAACGGAGCAGGCCCCGAATTGTGCTGAGCGGCCCGGACGGCCGTCGGGGAACGGGTACGGGGTAGGGGGAGAAACGGGTCGTGAACGTCATCCGGCCCTGCGGTGAACCTTCGACCGGGACCGCTTTTCCACGTACATCCGCTGGTCGGCGGAGCGCAGGACCTCTTCGACGGTCATTCCGCACTCGGCCCAGCCGATGCCGAAACTCGCCCCGACCCGGACCGCGCGACCGTCGACCCTTATGGGCGGAATGATGGCATTTCTCAGGCGAACGGCCAGGTCAGCGGCGTCCGCCGCCCCGAGGCCGTCGGCGAGAACGACGAATTCGTCACCTCCGAGCCGGGCGACGGTGTCACCGTCCCGCACGCACGTGCTCAGCCGCCGGGCGACCTCGATGAGCACGGCGTCGCCGGTGTGGTGCCCGAAGCGGTCGTTGATGGACTTGAAGCCGTCGAGGTCGCAGAAGAGGACCGCGAGCCCCTTCGTCCCGTCGTCGTGCTCCGGATCCGGGGCCACCGCGTGCACATGGTGGTCGAAGGGCCCGCCGCCGGGAATCGCCTCGCCCTCGTACCCGTCGGCCTGGTAGCCGTGGGTCAGGGACGACTCGACGTCCCCGTACGCCGCGTCCAGCGCCTCGATCGCGGTCGTGGCCGGGGAGTGCGGGCGCTCGCAGATCCGGGCGCTCAGCCGCGACTTCAGCTCGGCGCTGTTGGGCAGCCCGGTCAGCGCGTCGTGCGAGGCGCGGTGGGCGAGGTTCAGCTCGTGCCGCTTGCGCTCCTCTATGTCCTCGACATGGGTGAGCAGGAAGCGCGGCCCGTCGGCGGTGTCGGCGACGACCGAGTTGCGCAGCGAGACCCACAGATAGGTGCCGTCCCGGCGGCTCAGGCGCAGCTCCGCCCGGCCACCCTCGGCGGAGGTCCGCAGCAGGGTGCCGATGTCCTCGGGGTGGACCAGGTCGGCGAAGGAGTAGCGGCGGAGCACCGAGGCGGGGCGGCCGAGCAGCCGGCACAGGGCGTCGTTGGTGCGCAGCAGCCGGCCGTGCTGGTCGCCGCCCATCTCGGCGATGGCCATGCCGCTGGGCGCGTACTCGAAGGCCTGCCGGAAGGACTCCTCGCTGGCCCGCAGCGCCTGCTGTTCCCGCTCCAGGCGGACCAGGGCGCGCTGCATGTTGGCCCGCAGCCGGGCGTTGCTGATCGCGATGGCGGCCTGGGAGGCGTACATCTGGAGCGCCTCACGCCCCCACGCTCCGGGGCGGCGCCCGTTGCGCGGCCGGTCGACGGATATGACGCCGAGGAGGTCCCGCCCGCTCCCGGAGGCGTACATCGGGGCGTAGAGCCGGTCCAGCGGGTGCCACTCGTCCTCGAAACGGGGTTCGGGCCCCTCGGTGTGCCACTGGGGTACGTCGTCGTCGAGGAGGACCCAGCCCTCGGTGTGCGGAATGAACCGGAGGTCGTCCCAGGCCTCGCCCATGGAGAGCCGGCGTTCCCAGGAGGAGCGGGAGCCGACGCGCCCGGTGATGAGGGCTTCGGCCGCGGCGTTGCCCGCGAAGGCGGCGATGACGAGGTCGCCGTCCGGCCGGACCAGGTTCACGCAGCCCAGCTCGTAGCCGAGGCCCGCGACGATCCCGTCGGCCACGGTCTGCAGCGTGTCCGCCAGACTCCGTGCCGTATTGAGATCAGCGACGGCCTGATGCAGCTGCCGCATGGTCGCAAGGCGGACGTACGGTTCCGACTCGGCCTCCATCGCTCGCACTCCCCGAGACCTCGACAGCAACTCCAGGTTTCATATCGACGTACTTGTTGCAGTGTCACGGCCACTGAATCACAGTGAGCTGTGCACCCGGTACACAGGGTCAGCAGAAAATGGACTCTGTGACTCAAGTCACAACAGATGCCCGAGTGGTGTCGGTGACTCAGGGCGACGACTCTCGTTCGGTGCGTGCCGGGAAGGGCTGGTTCCTGTTGTGTGCGCCCGCCCGTCGCACCGCCCGAACCCCGCTCGTCCCGCCCGTGTGCGCCCGCGTACGCGGCCCTTCAGGGGTCCTAGGACCGGCTTGGTCCCCCGGCCCGATGCGACCGCCCGGCCCTCGCGGTTAGCGTCTTCGTGTGCTGCAGACGAAACCTCCCACCCCGCGCCCCGAGCCCATCCCCCATGCTGAGGGAGTGAGCAACGACGAGTTCCGTGCCGCCCTCGCGCGGCTGGCCGCCGGGGTGGTGCTGGTCACCGCCCAGGAGCCGCCCCTCGACGAGGACGGCCGGGGCGAGGACGTGGGCATGACGGCGACCGCCTTCATGTCCGTGTCCCTGGAACCGCCCCTGGTGATGGTGAGCCTGCGCAACGGCTCCCGGATGGACGACCTGCTGGACGAGCAGCCGCTGTGGGCGGTCTCCGTCCTGGCCGCGAGCCAGCGGCACATCGCGGGGCGGTTCGCCATGAAGGGCCGGATCAGCGACCGGCTGCTGTTCGCGGACGTGCCGTACGTACGGGGCGAGGTGACGCGCGCGCCGCTGATCGGCGGGGCGCTGGCGACGCTGGAGTGCCGCACCGAGCAGCGCGTGGCGGCCGGGGACCACACCCTGGTGATCGGGCGGGTGCTCACGGCGGAGCTGCCGAGCCCGGAGGGCGACCCGCTGACGTACTTCAAGGGGCGCTACCGCCAGTTGGGCTGACGGCGCACGGCCTTCGACATCACGTCGGCCAGGCCAGTTGGGCTGACGGCGCACGACCCTCGACGTCACGTCGAAGTCACCAGTCGCGGCCCGAGCGCCCGCGCTTGGTGTCGCCGCGCTGCTTCTTCTCGCGCAGCCTGCGCTCGTTGATGCCGCGCGGGATCTTCCGCTTGATCCGGGGCTTGGGCGGCGGCGCCGTGGCCTCGGCCAGGAGCGCGGCGAGCCGGACGGCGGCCGTCTCACGGTTGCGCCACTGGGAGCGGTGCTCGGAGGCCCGTACGGAGACCACCCCGCCCACCAGCCTGCTCGCCAGCCGCTCCAGCGCCCGCGCCTTCCACACCTCGGGGAGCGCGTCGGTGGCCGCCAGGTCGAAGCGCAGCTCCACCTGGGAGTCGCTGGTGTTGACGTGCTGGCCGCCGGGCCCGGAGGACCGCGAGAAACGCCACATGAGCTCGGCCTCCGGGAGGGAGACCGAGCCGCGGATGACATAGGGCCCGGACATGACACCCATGGTCCCTGCCCCGCGCCCCGTTCGTCACCTTCTTTTGCGCACCCGGTCCGCACGGGGCCCCGACCGGGTCCCACTGGGGGACGAAGTTCGGCAAAGAAAGTAAAGCGACCAGGAACCTCGTGGTCCGCTGCTTGCGTTATGACGGGTGACGGTAGCTTTCGTGATGGCACGAAGCCCGCACACGACGAGGAAAGGGACTTCCCATGGCAGTAAGCCTGTCCAAGGGCGGCAACGTCTCGCTCACCAAGGAGGCACCGGGCCTTACCGCCGTCACGGTCGGTCTCGGCTGGGACGTCCGCACCACCACCGGCACCGACTTCGACCTCGACGCCTCGGCGATCGCGGTCAACTCGGCGGGGAAGGTCGTCTCGGACGGCCACTTCGTCTTCTTCAACAACAAGTCGACGCCGGACCAGACCATCGTGCACACCGGTGACAACGTCACGGGTGAGGGCGAGGGCGACGACGAGCAGATCAACGTCAACCTGGCGGGTCTGCCGGCCGACGTGGACAAGATCGTCTTCCCGGTCTCCATCTACGACGCCGAGAACCGCAGCCAGAACTTCGGCCAGGTTCGCAACGCGTACATCCGCATCCTCAACCAGGCCGGCGGCGCCGAGATCGCCCGCTACGACCTGAGCGAGGACGCCGCCACCGAGACCGCCATGGTCTTCGGCGAGCTCTACCGCAACGGCGCCGAGTGGAAGTTCCGCGCGGTCGGCCAGGGGTACGCCTCCGGCCTGCGCGGCATCGCCCAGGACTTCGGCGTCAACCTCTGACCCGAGCGCACCACCGCTTCACCGGAGCCCCCGGCCGCCTTCGCGGCCGGGGGCTCCGGCTTCGGCGCGGGCTAGGGGATCCGGCTGCGGCGCGGGCAGCGAGGAGCTGAAGGCGGCCCCGGCGGTCGTGGAGCCGGTCACGATCCGCCGGGCGCCCCGGCCCGGGCCCGACGTCGAGCAACGCGGTAGGTCAGCGCGTACGGGAGCGGGTCAGCCCCGCACGGGCGGCCGGCTCCTGCCGTACAGCCAGGCGTCCCACAGCTCCGTCAGGTCCCGCCCCGTCTCCTTCTCCACGTACGCGGTGAAGTCGTCGGTCGAGGCGTTGGCGTGCCGGTGGGCCTCCGTCCACCCCCGGAGCAGGGCGAAGAACGCCCGGTCGTCGTCCATGGCGAGCCGGACGCGGTGCACAGCCATCGCCCCGCGCCCGTAGACCGGCGGCTCGGACAGCTCGGCGGCGGTCGGCGGATCCGCCGGCGGGAACGCCCAGTTCGCGTCGGACTCGTACGCCGCGTCGAAACTCTCCTGGACCGGTACGTCCTCGTGGTCGGCGGCCCAGAGCCACTCCGCGTAGGTCGCGAAGCCCTCGTTCAGCCACATGTCCCGCCAGGTCGCGGGGGTGACGGAGTTCCCGAACCACTGGTGGGCCAGTTCGTGGACGAGGAGCGCGGTGTCCGGCGGGCCGGGGTAGACGGGCCGGTTCTGGGTCTCCAGGGCGTAGGCCGAGTCCCCCGTCCGCTCGACGATCGCCCCGGCGGAGGAGAAGGGATACGGGCCGAACTTCCCCGCCGACCACGTCAGCACGGCCGGGATCCGCGCCAGCACGTCCTCGCTGGCCGCCGCCGACTCCGGGTCCACGGCGGTGAACAGCCGGATGCCGTCGGGGGTCACCGACTCCTCGGTGACGAACCGCCCCACGGCGACGGTCGCCAGATAGCTCGCCATCGGTTCGGCGGTCCGCCAGCGGTAGGCGGTGCGCCCGTTCGCCGTACGCCGGGACACCAGCTCCCCGTTGGAGATCCCCGCGAGCCCTTCGGGGACGGTGACCGCGATGTCGTAGGCGGCCTTGTCGCTCGGGTGGTGGTTGCCGGGGAACCAGGCCATGGACCCGGCCGGTTCGCCGAGTGCGACCGCGCCGTCCGCCGTCCGCAGCCACCCCTCCTTCGAGCCGTCCGGATCGGTGATCGTCTCCGGGGAACCGGAGTAGCGCACGACGGCGGTGAACGTACGCCCCTTGCGCAGCCGGTGCTCGGCGTCGGCCGCCGGACGCAGCGTCAGCTCCTTGCCCGCCCGGTTCACTGCCGCCGGGAGGCCCTCGACGGTGGCACCGTCCACGTCGAGCCCGGCGAGGTCGAGGTGGAAGGCGCTCAGGTCCTGGGTGGCGCGGGCGGTGATCGTCGCGGTGCCGCGCAGCCGGTCTCCGGCCGGGTCGACGTCGAGCTCCAGGCCGTAGTGGGTGACGTCGTAGCCGCCGTTGCCGAGCCCGGGGAAATAGGGGTCGCGCAGCCCGGCCGCGCCCGGGGTTCCCTCGACGCCGCCCGTGCAGCCGCTGCCGAGGAGGACCAGGGCGAGGGCCGGCAGGAGAGGGGCGCGGGCGGTGCGCCGCCGGGCGGGATGCGGGTGATTCACCCGATGGATCCTAGATGTCGGGGCACCGGTGCCCGGACCGGAAGGGGCCGCCCGCCTCGGGGGAGTAGCGGGCGGCCCCAGCTCAGAGGATGACGATTCCGAGCGGTCGGTTGCCTGCCTCCAGGCGGACCGGCTCGCTCTCCTCGTCGTCCAGGTCGACGACCGTGATGCCGTTCCAGTACCCGTCGCGGGTGAAGCCGCCGGTGACGTACGCCGTTCGGCCGTCCTTGGACACGGCCACATCCTCGTGCGGCCCGTCCAGCGGGACGACCCGCTCCTCCCCGTCGGAGGAGCGGACGGTGAGCGAGGGGTCCTCGTCTTCCGGCCCGATCGGGCCGGTGCCGACCACGAGGAGGGTCCCGTCGGGGGCGAGGGCCGCGCCGTGCTGGTGGGTGTCGGCGGTCATCGGCTCGATGGCCACCTCTCCGGTGCGCGGGTCGAGGACGGCGAGCCGCTCCCCCTCGAACGGCAGCAGCAGCGTGCCGTCCTCGGGGCGCACGACGGCGTAGTGCGGCTTCAGCCAGGAGCCGAGACCGCCCTCCGTGCCGTACGGGGCGACTTCCATGCGCCGGGTCTCCAGCGACGCGACGTCCACCGCCGTCACGTCGAAGGAGTCGTGACCGGTGGCGTACACCTCGCGGCCGTCCGGGGACACGTCCACGTCGAAGGGGCGCAGGCCGACGGGGGCGGTGCCGGTGACCTCGTGGGTCGCGGTGTCGACGACCTCGACCACGCCGTCGCCGCCGGGCACGTTGACCCCGACGTAGACGTGCTTCCCGTCCGGGGCCAGGGCGATGCCCATGCCGCCTCCCCGGTACTCGCCGGTGGTCACCGGGCCGGACTCCGTCTCGTACGGGACGAGCGCGAGCCGGGTCCGCTCCCGTGTGTCGACGACCGCGACGCCCTCGGCGGTGGCGACCCAGGCCCGCCCGTCCTCGCCGACGACGAGGCCGTAGGGCGCGGTGCCGACCTCCACCGAGGCGATGGGGGCACCGCCCTTCCCGGACCCGTCCCGGCCGGGGTCGACGAAGGTCACGGTGTCGCCGCCGAAGTCGGCGAGGAGCAGCGTGCCCTCGGGGGTGCGGCCGGTGGGGGCGCGGGAGGGGTCGGGGGTCGCCACGGAGCCGGCCGGGGCGGACGGGCCCGGGGCGTCCGGGGCGTCCGGGGCCGCCTCCGTCGGGCCGGCCGAGCACCCGGCGAGCAGGGCGGCGGCGGCCAGCCGGAGGGAGAGGCGACGGGCGCGGGGCCCGGGCAGCCGGAGGGCGGCGCGGGGGCCGGAGGCCGGGGGGCCCTCGCCACGGCCCGGGGCCCGGGGGGCGTTGCGGGGGCCGGGGTCCCCGGTCACGCGACGTCCCTCGGCGGGGCGGCCGGCCGGGTCGTGATCGAAGGCGTTCATCGGTACTCCGTTCCCTGCTGTGCCCTGCTGTGCCCTGCTGTGCCCGTGCGGACGGCGACTACCGGGCGAGGGCCGCGACGCCCGCCCGGGCGAACTTCTCGTCGAGGTCGCCGCTGGGCGCGCCGGCCACGCCGATGCCCGCCACCGGGGCGCCCTTGGCCTGCACCGGGGCGCCGCCCCCGAGGAACAGGGTGCCAGGGATGTCCTTCAGGTTGGGGGCCTGCTCCAGGCGCTTGACCAGCTCGGAGGTGGGGGCGTTCCAGGAGACGGCGGTGTACGCCTTCTTCACCGCGGACTCGGGGGACTGCGGGCCCGCGCCGTCACCGCGCAGGGAGACGATGGTGTTGCCGTTGCGGTCGACGACCGCGACGGAGATCCGCTGGTTCTCCTTCTTCGCCGCGTCCAGCGTGGCCTGCGCGGCCTTGGTGGCGGCGGCCACGGTCAGGTGCGTCGTCTGCTGGAGGTTCCGGTTGCCCGTGTCGGCCTTGACGGCGGCGGCGGGGGCGGCGGCCGGGGAGGAGGCGCTCGCGGACATCGCACCGAACGTGCCGGCCCCGAGGGCGGCGACGACGACGGCGCCGGTGACGACACGGGTGCGCGGCGACAGCTTCTTCATGGAGGCTCCTTGGTGATCCGGGGGCGGCCCGGTGGTGGGGTGTGCGGAGCGGCCCGGCAGTGGTCCTGCCGTTTCGCTCCGGTATCGATCCTCCCGGCGGATCCGGCCCCGTACGGTCGGCGTACCGGCTGGAAGCGGCGCGCGGGTCGGCCGACGCCCCCGTCAGCCGATCGGTTGATGCGGGGGTGGCCGGATCGGGTCACCATGGAAGATCCGCGCAGGTCAGCAGGGGCCGGGCGAGACGGAACACGAGGTACGAGGTGGACGACCGGAGCGGTCCGCGGGGCGCGGGGAGGAACGGCCCCGCGGGCGCAGGCCCCGGCTCGGGGCGGGGCTCCGGGCGGCGCTCGGAGCGGGGCACGGATTCCGGCTCGGGCCCTGGCGCCAACCCCCGGCCGACCTTCGGCACCGACCCCAGCTCGGGTCCTGGCGCCGACCCCAGCTCGGGACCCGGCGCCGGACCCGGGCAGGGTTTCGGCGCCGACCCCGATGCCCGCTGGCTCGCGCTCCTCATGCACGCCGCGTTCTTCCTGCTGCTCGGCGCCTCGCTGACCCGGTTCCTGATGCGGCACCCCGGGGAGGCCCGCACCCCGTGGATCATCGCTCTGTCGATCACCCTGGCGGTGCTGTACCTCCTGGGGCCCGTCCTGGGCTCGCGCCCCACCCCGCGCCGGCTCACCTGGCTGGGCGTGCTCGTCCTCGTCTGGATGGTGCTGGTGGTCCTCGCGCCGAGCTTCGCGTGGTGCGCCGTGCCGTTGTTCTACACCGGGCTGCGCATCCTGCCGCCGCGAGCGGCCCTCGCCCTGGTCGCCCTGCTCACCGCGTTCGTCGTGGCCGCGCAGCTGCGCCTGGCCGAGGGGTTCGACCCGAACCTGGTCCTCGCCCCGCCCGCCGTCGCCGCCGTGGCGACCGCCGTCTTCGTCCATATGCGGCGCCAGGCGGTACGCCAGCGGGAGTTGGCCGGACGCCAGCGCGAGCTGATCGACGACCTGCTGCGCACCCGGCGCGAACTGGCCGCCACCGAGCGACGCGAGGGGACCCTCGCCGAGCGCCAGCGCCTCTCCATGGAGATCCACGACACCCTGGCGCAGGGCCTGTCCAGCCAGCAGATGCTGCTCCAGGCGGCCGACCGCACCTGGACCTCCGATCCGGACGCGGCCCGCCGCCATGTCCGTACGGCCACCGGCATCGCGGAACGCAACCTCGCCGAGGCCCGCCGTTTCGTCCACGACCTGGCCCCGGCCGACCTGGCGGAGGGCGGCAGCCTGGAGGCGGCCCTGCACGCGCTGGCGGCCCGGGAGAGCGCCCAGGCGGAGGGCGCGCTCACCGTCCACTGCCATGTGGAGGGCGCCCCGCACGCCCCGCTGCCGGACCGGGTACGGTCCGCCCTGCTGCGTATCGCCCAGGGGGCCCTGGCCAATGTGCGGGAGCACTCCGGGGCGACCGCCGCCGGGCTGACCCTGACCCACCTCGACGACCGGGTCGTCCTCGACGTCGGCGACAACGGCCGCGGCTTCACCGTGGAGCAGGCGGGCGTCCGCGGCCCCGGCACCGACACCGTGCGCGGCCACGGCCTTCCCGCCATCCGGGCCCGCGTGCACCAGCTCGGCGGAACGCTCACCATCGAGTCGGCCCCGGGCGAGGGCACCGTGCTCTCGGCCGCGATCCCGCTCGCGCCCGCCCCCCTCACCGTTCCGGAGGACCCCGCATGACCGGCCGAGGCCCGCAGACACCCCCCGTACGGATCCTCCTCTGCGACGACCACGCGGTCGTCCGCGCCGGGCTGCTCGCCCTCCTCGGCAGCGAACCGGACATCGAGGTCGTCGGTGAGGCCGGCAGCGGCGAGGAGGCCGTCGTGCTCGCCGCCCGGCTCACCCCGGACGTCGTCCTCATGGACCTCCAGCTCGGCGAGGGCATCGACGGCGTCGAGGCGACCCGTCGCATCGCGGCCGGCGGCACGGCCCACGTCCTGGTGCTGACCACGTACGACACCGACGCCGACATCACCCGGGCCATCGAGGCGGGGGCGACCGGCTATCTGCTGAAGGCGGAGCGCCCCGAGGAACTGTTCGCCGCGATCCGGTCCGCCGCCCGGGGCCGCACCACGCTCTCGGCACCCGTCGCCAGCCGGGTCATGGCCCGGATGCGCAGCCCCCGCCCCACCCTCACCGACCGCGAACGCGACATCCTGGCCCAGCTCTCCCAGGGCCTCGGCAACCGCGACATCGCCCGTGCCCTGTTCATCAGCGAGGCCACGGTCAAGACCCACCTGGGCCGGATCTACGACAAGCTCGGCGTCGACACGCGTGCGGGCGCGGTGTCGGTGGCCAAGGAGCAGCGCCTGCTGCCGTGAGCCGGGCGCGGTACCCGCGTGACCCGTCCGACGGAGCCCGTAACTTTCGTACAAGACAAGCGCCCCGGAGTCGGCGACGGTAGAGGCATGCGCGGACATCACGGGGGCCCGGGGCCCGGGGACCACGATTCTGAGAACGGCTGGGAGGTCGCCCGCCTCCTCGGCGGCCCAACGATCGACGGTGTGCGGATGGCCGGCTTCCGTGACCGGGCGTCGGCCGGGCTGGACATGCGGGTGCTGCCGCAGCCCGTCGTGGTCCTCGTCATCGGGCTCGGGGAGAGCCCCCTCACGGTGGAGAGCGCCACGGCGCGCCGGCCTCTGCGGAGCTTCGTCGCCTCGTTGTCGCCCGGCCGGGCGAGTGTCCGGGGCGAGAACGTCGAGTGCGTCGAGGTGTGTCTGCCGCCCCTGGCCGCCCGTGCGGTGCTGGGCGTCTCCCCCCGCGAACTGGACGGGGCGGTCAACGGTCTGGAGGACCTGTGGGGGCGACCCGCCCGCTGCCTCCGCGAGCGGATGACCGACGCCACGTCGTGGCAGGAACGCCTGGCGCTGACGGACGCGTTCCTCGCGGAGCGGGCTGCCGGCGCACCGTCGGTGTCGCCCGAGGTCACCGCCGCCTGGGACACCATCGTGGCCCGCCGGGGCCGCGTCCGGGTCGCCGGTCTCGCCGCGTCCTTCGGATGGAGCCGCAAGCGGCTGTGGTCCAGGTTCACCGACCAGGTCGGCCTCACGCCGAAACGCGCCGCCATGCTGGTCCGCTTCGACCACGCCGCCCGGGCCCTCTGCGCGGGCGAGAGCGCCGACACCGTCGCCTTCGCGTGCGGATACGCCGACCAGTCCCACCTCCACCGCGACGTCACGGCTCTGGCCGGGTGCACGCCGCGCGCCCTGGCCGGCAGGTCCACGTCCGCCGGCCGGCCTTCACGCGCGTAACCCCCGCACGCCCCCCGCACGCCCACCGCCCGCCCCACCGCACCTCCTCCACCGCACATCCCACCGCACACAGTCGAGAGGAAACACCCATGACGAACACCGATGTCACGGCCGCCGAAGCGGCCGGCCGCGATCTGATCGTCCGGCTCGCGTTCGGGAGCATGGCCGCGCAGACCCTGCGTGCGGCGACCCGGTTGAGGGTGGTGGAACTGCTGGGCGACGCACCGCGCCGGGCTGTCGAGGTGGCCGCCGACGCCGGAGCGGAACCCCAGCCCATGGAGCGGCTGCTGCGCGCCCTGACCGGGCTCGGCATGCTGCGGGAGCCCGTCCCCGGGTCGTTCGCGGTGACCCCCGAGGGCGCGCTGCTGCACCCCGGCCGCCCCGACTCGCTCGCTTCGTTCGTCAGGATGTTCACCGAGCCGACGATCATCCGGGCCTGGGAGCACCTGGACGACAGCGTCCGTACCGGCGAGGTCGCGTTCGACGGCGTGTTCGGAACGGACTTCTTCAGCCACCTGGCTCAGCACCCCGAGCTGTCCGCGGAGTTCAACGCGGCGATGGGCCAAGCCTCCTCGGAGACCGCCGCCGCCCTGCCGCACGCCTTCGACTTCGGCCGGTTCACCTCGGTCACGGACGTCGGCGGGGGCGACGGGACCCTCCTGGCCGGTGTGCTCGCCGCGCATCCCGGCCTCACGGGTGTCGTCCTCGACACGGTGGAGGGCCTGGCCGGGGCGCCGGACACGATGGCACGGCACGGACTTCAGGACCGGTGCTCCCTGGTCGTCGGAGACTTCTTCGACTCGGTCCCCGGTGGCTCGGACCTCTACCTGATGAAGAGCGTCCTGCACGACTGGGCGGACGACCAGGTGGTGACCATCCTGAGCCACTGCCGTGAGGTGCTGCCGCCCGGCGGCCTCGTCCTGATCGTGGAGCCCGTGCTTCCCGACGCGGTCGACATCCAGGCCGGCGCCGCCAACCGCGGGGTCACCTACCTGAGCGACCTCAACATGCTGGTGAACGTGGGCGGCCGCGAGCGCACCCGCGAGGACTTCGCGGACGTGTGCCGCCGCGCGGGCCTGACCCTCACGACGGTCACCCCGCTCACGGAGGCCGCGCCGTTCGCCGTCATCGAGGCCGTGGCCGACTGACCGTTCACCGGAGGCCAGCGAGCCTTCGGCAAACGCGTCCGGCGCACCCGCGCCGCTTCACCCGATCGTGTCGGGCCGCGCCGGACGGGCATGACACCATCGGTCCGTGCTCGACATCGGCTACTCCCTCTCCCGCCGCTTCCCCGATCCCCCGCAGACCGACTACCGCCGCGCGGACGTCCGCGCGCTGCGGCACGATCTGTTCTCCGGCGACGTCTACCTCGCGGACACCAAGGCGGACCGCGAGGTTTCCACAGCCTGGGGATGGGTGCCGGTGCTCGACTTCGCGTGGGCGCTGTGCGACATCGTCGAGCAGATCGACCAGGACCCGCGCGGCAACCGCTCGCACCGGCAGCAGTACGCGGAGCTGGACTTCACCGAGTCCTCGGACCGGATGCTGTTCGAGCGGCGCTTCGGCTGGGTCGATGTCGAGGCGGACTGGATGCCCGGCGACGAGCCCCCGCTCACCTTCAGCCACTCCCTCCTGCGCCGCGAGGCCCGCGACTTCCTGCACGACCTGATCGCCGACCTGGCCGACATGCACGAGGGCCTCGCCGACAACCCCGTGATCTGGGACCTCCAGGCCCGCTTCCCCCGTCTGTGAGGCCCCCGGGGCCCCCGGGGCCTCCCGGGCCCTTCACGCCTCCACCCGCACCCCGATCTGCGCCGCCAACGCCGGGGCCAGCTCCATCAGCTGCGACGGGCTGATCACCGCGCCCGCCAGCCGGTCCACTCCCCGTGCGATGTCCAGCTCGGCCACCGCGCGCAGGTCCACCGACTCCATCCGGGCCCCGCTGAAGTCCGCCCGCTTCAGCACACAGTCCCGGAACTCGACGCGCACCAGGTGCGCGCCCCCGAAATCCGGCTCGGAGAGCACGCAGCCCTCGAAGACGACGTCCTTCAGCCGGGCCTCGCGCAGATTCAGGTAGTCGATCTTGCCGCCCCGCACCACCACCCGCTCCAGCACCGCACCGTGCAGCTGCACCCCGCCCAGGCGCGCGTCCACCACCTCCACGTCCCGCAGCGAGGCCTCCGCGAGATCGGTGCCCACCCCTCGTACGCCCGTCAGCACCGCGTCGACGAAGCGGGCCCGCGCCAGCTCCGCACGGTCCAGGGAGCAGCCGTCCAGGGCGCAGTCCATGAACCGGGCCCCCCGGCCCGACGCGTCCGCCAGGTCCACCCCGTCGAACCGCACCCCGTCGTAGTCCCCGTCCGGCTCCAGGCCCTCGCCGTCGTAGGGAACGAGCGGCGGCAGCCGCACCTCCGGACGCCGCGCCGCCGAGACGGCACCCTTCCTGCCCTTGTTCGCCCTGTTCGCCCTGTTCGACCCGGTCGACCCGGTCGCCCTGCCCGCGCTCACTGCCATCCCCCCATCGTGACGCACCCCACTGACAACGCCCCGGCGGACGTGTCACGAGCCGCCGCCCCCGATCCGTCGCATCATCAAAGATGCGAAGGAGATCCAGCCATGGAACACATCCACGTCATCGGCGGCGGCCTCGCCGGCCTCACCGCCGCGATCACCGCGGCCGAGTCCGGTGCGCGCGTCACCCTGCACGAGGGCCACCGGACGCTCGGCGGCCGGGCCAGGACCGCGGAAGGGCCGTACCGCACCAACGAGGGGCCGCACGCCCTGTACCGGCGCGGGCCGCACTGGACCTGGCTGGCCCGGCGCGGTCTTCTCGGCGCCGTCGCCTCCGTACCGCCCCTCGAAGGCCTCCGCTTCCGTTTCCGCCGCGCGGGAGCGGCCCGCCGGACCCCGCCCGCGGCGCTGCTGCGGCTCGCCCGCCGGGCCCCCCGCACCGCCCCGGTGGACGACGCCTTCCTGGCGTGGGCCACCGGACAGGTCGGCGAGGAGGCCGCCCGCGCCGCCGCGAACTTCGCCGCCACCGCGCTGTTCCACCACGATCCCGGGTCGCTCTCCGCCCGGTTCGTCCAGGAGCGCCTGCACCGCCTGGCCTCGTTCCCGCCCGAGGCCCACTACCCGGTCGGCGGCTGGGCGCCCCTCGTCGAGCGGCTGGCCGGCCACGCCAGGGGGCTCGGGGTCGGCATCGAGACCGCCGCCCGCGTCGACACCCGGACGCTCGGCGAACTGGCCCGTACCGGGCCGGTCGTCGTCGCCACCTCCCTCGATTCCGCCCGCGTCCTCCTCGACGACGCGTCCCTCACCTGGGAGAGCGGCCGCACCGTCCTGCTGGACCTGGCGGTGCGCACCCGGCGCGGCGACGCGTTCGCCGTGTCGGACCTGGACGCGCCCGGCTGGCTGGAGCGGTTCACCGCCCAGGACCCCGGCCTCGCCCCGGCCGGCGAGCAACTGCTCCAGGGCCAGTTCCCGATCGGCCCCGACGCGCGCAGGGCGGAAGGGACCGCGCGGGCCGAGGAACTCCTCGACCTCGGCTTCCCGGGCTGGCGCGAGCGCACCACCTGGCGCGTCGAGGCACTCGCCGACGGCCGCACCGGAGCCGTCGACCGCCCCGGCACCACCTGGCGGGACCGGCCCTCCGTCGTCCGGGGCGACGGCATCTTCCTGGCGGGCGACCAGGTCGCCGCCCCGGGACTCCTCAGCGAGGTCTCCTTCACCAGCGGCCTCGAAGCCGCGCTGCTCGCCGTGAAGGCCGCCGGGCCGCGCACCCGGACGGGGCCCGGGACCGGACTGAACGGGGTTGACCTCAAGTAAACGTGAGGTACGAGAGTGGGGGCACAGCCCGCCCCGCGACCCCAGGGAGCCCGTCATGCACGCCGTACGCCTTCACGCCTTCGGCCCCGCCGAGAACCTCGTGTACGAGAGGACCGAGGACCCCGTCCCCGGCCCCGGCCAGGTCCGTATCGCCGTGGCCGCGGCCGGGGTGCACCTCCTGGACACCGCTCTGCGGGAAGGGGAGCGCGGCCCCTACCCGGAGCCCGTCGGCCTCCCCACCGTCCCCGGCCGCGAGGTCGCCGGAACCGTCGATGCGGTGGGCGAGGGCGCCGACGCGGCCTGGCTCGGCAAGCGCGTCGTCGCCCACATCGGCATGGCGCCCGGCGGGTACGCCGAGCTCACCGTCACCGAGGCCGACCGGCTCCACGAGATCCCCGAGGGGCTCGACGCGGCCGGGGCCGTCGCCATGATCGGCACCGGGCGCACCGCCCTCGGCATCCTCGGGTTCACCCCGCTCGGCCCGGATTCGGTGGTCGTCGTCACCGCGGCGGCGGGCGGGATCGGCACCCTCCTCGTCCAGTACGCGAAGAACGCGGGGGCCACCGTGATCGCCCTGGCCGGAGGCCCGGCGAAGGTGGCCAGATCCAAGGCCGAGGGCGCCGACCTCGCCCTCGACTACACCCGCCCCGACTGGCCGCGCACGGCCCGTGAACACCTCGACGCGGCGGGGCTGCGGGCCACCGTCGTCTACGACGCCGTCGGCGGGACCACCGCCCGCGCCGCCGTGGACCTCCTCGGCCCCGGCGGGCGGCACGTGGTCTACGGCTGGTCGGGCGAGGGGCTCCTCGGCGGGGGCCCGCTCACCTTCCCCGCCGAGGAGCTGGCCGAACGCGCCATCACGTCCGAGTCCGTCCTCGGGCCGCGGATGGCCGAGAGGGGCGGCGGTCTGCGCGCGCTGGAGACCCGCGCCCTGGCCGAGGCGGCGGCCGGCCGACTGCGGCCCGCCGTTCAGCGCTTCCCGCTCGCCGAGGCCGCCGCCGCGCACCGCGCGCTGGAGACCCGGGGCACCATGGGCAAGGTGGTCCTGGAGCCGTAGTCAGTCCCTGTGCCGGTCGGCCCCCGGACGGGGCGGCGGCCCGGGGAGCCGCCCCGTCCGGGGGCCGGTGGGGCGGCTCCCGGGCCGCCGCCCCGTCACGTTCCTCCCGGCCGGTTTCCTGACGGACCACGTCCTGACCGGCCTGGAGGCCACGGAGCCCGATGACCCCGTGCTGAAGGCGGTAGAACGCCGCTGGCTGACGACGTACGCGCCGGAGTACGAGGCGGAGACGTCCCATCCGGTTCGCCCGGGGCGCGCGCCCGTCGGGGCGTCATGCGACCCCGTGAGCTTTACCCGCCCGTCCCCAGCCCGTGGAGGGCGTCGTCCGTCAGCCGGTACACCGTCCACTCGTCCTGCGGGCGCGCGCCCAGCGACTCGTAGAACGCGATGGACGGGGCGTTCCAGTCCAGCACGGACCACTCCAGCCGCTGGTAGCCGCGCTCCACGCAGATCCGTGCCAGCTCCGTCAGCAGCGCCCTTCCGTGGCCGCCGCCGCGCCGGTCGGGTCGGACGTACAGGTCCTCCAGGTAGATGCCGTGCACTCCGCGCCAGGTCGAGAAGTTCAGGAACCAGAGGGCGAAGCCGATCACCTCGCCGCTGTCGTCGTCGGCCGTCGCCACGTGCGCGTAGGCGGCGGGCCGGTCGCCGAACAACGCCTCGTTCAGCTGCTCCTCGGTGACGACGACCTCGTCGAGGGCCTTCTCGTACGCGGCGAGATCCCGCACCAGTGAATGCAGGACGGGGACGTCTTCAGGTGTGGCGGTACGAATCATGGGCGCAGCGTAAGCAACCCGCGGCCCCGGCCACACCTTGATTCCCCGGCCCCCCGCCCGCCGGTCCCGTCGCCCCCGAACCAGGGCGCCTGACTCCGGCCACCGGCACCGGCACTGGCCCCGGTACCGACACCCGCCCCGCCCGCCCTCACCTTCCCAGCAACCGCCGCGCGATCTCCGCGTGGTCGGGGGAGATCCGGCCCTCCCCGCTCTCCGCCGCCCACAGCCCGTTCTGGAGCACTCGCCCCAACGTCCAGGCCCGCGCCCGCTCCCGGTCCCGTTCCAGGCCCAGCGCCTCCGTCAGCGCGTCGAACCGCCACAGCACCTCGTCCGCGTCGAAGAGGTTGTCCAGCGCCGGGAACAGCTCGAAGCCCGGGTCCCCCGCGAGTGGTTTCGGGTCGAGCGCCACCCACTCCCCGGCCCGCCCCGCGTCCGCGCGCCCGGCCAGGATGTTGTCGTAGTGCAGGTCCCAGTGCAGCAGCCGGCCCCCCGGCTCCCCCGCGACCTCCCGCACCGCCGCCGCGCAGTCCGCGACGAGCCGCCGGTCATCGGCGGCGGCCAGCAGACCCACCCTCTCCGGCACCGCCGCGAGCATCCGCTCCGCCACCTCGCCCAGCGTGCGCAGCCCCTCCGGCGCGGGTACCGCCACCAGCCGGGCCAGCACCGCGCCGAGTACCGTCACCGCCTCCCGCACATCGGCCTCGCCGGACAACGGCCGCCGCTCGTCGAGCCGTTCCAGCAGCATCGCCCCGGTCTCCGGGTCATGGCCGAGCAGTTCCACCGCTCCGGCCCCCGCGTCGGTCCACGCCCGCAGCGCGATCGGTTCGCCCGCCGTCTCCTCGTCCACCGCCTGGAGTTTCAGCGCGGCGGGCCGCCCGTCGGCCTCCCGCACCACCGGCAGGACCAGGGCGCACATCCCGTACATCGACGGGCCGTCCGGCCGCAGCCCCCACCGCTCCAGGCACCGCTCGGCAAGGCCGGGCAGGGCGGCGACGAAGGCCCGCCCGGCCGCTCCGTTGTACCGGGACTGCGCGGCGATCAGTTCGTCAGGGATGTCGTCCACCCCGCCGATCCTAGGGACCCGCGTCGGCCGGGCCCTGACGGAACGACCCCGCGCGCAGTAACGTCCCGCCACACGTACGCTCGGCATCTCATCGGACCGGGCAGGGACACCAGGGGCATCATGAGCACCGTCAGTACCGTCGTCGGCGGCATATCGTTCTGGTACGCGCGAGAGGGCACTCCCGCCCCGCGCGAACCCCTCCCCGGCGACACGAGCGTCGACGTCTGCATCGTCGGCGGCGGCTACACCGGCCTCTGGACGGCGTACTACCTGAAGAAGGCCGTCCCCTTCCTCAACATCACCGTCCTGGAAGCCAAGTTCTGCGGCTACGGGGCCTCCGGCCGTAACGGCGGCTGGCTGTACAACGGCATCGCGGGCCGCGACCGGTACGCCAAGCTGCACGGCCACGACGCCGCCGTACGGCTCCAGAAGGCCATGAACGACACCGTCGGCGAGGTCGTGAGGACCGCCGCCGAGGAGAAGATCGACGCCGACATCCACCAGGGCGGCGTCCTGGAGGTGGCCCACACGCCCTCCCAGCTCGCCCGTCTCAAGGACTTCCACAGCGTCGAGATCGCCTTCGGGGAGAGCGACCGGGTCCTGCGCGGCGCCCGCGAGACCGCCGAGCGCGTCCATGTGACCGGGGCCATCGGCTCGACCTGGACCCCGCACGGCGCCCGGCTGCACCCGGTCAAGCTGGTCAAGGGCCTCGCCGACGCGGTGGAGGCGCTCGGCGTCACCATCCACGAGTCGACCCCCGTCACCGAGATCAAGCCCAAGCACGCCGTGACGCCCTACGGCACGGTCCGCGCCCCGTACGTCCTGCGCTGCACCGAGGGCTTCACCGCGAGCCTCAAGGGACAGAAGCGCACCTGGCTCCCGATGAACTCCTCCATGATCGTCACCGATCCGCTGCCCGCCCGGATCTGGGACACGATCGGGTGGGAGGGCCGCGAGACCCTCGGCGACCTGGCCCACGCCTACTTCTACGCCCAGCGCACCGCCGACGACCGCATCGCGCTCGGCGGCCGGGGCCACCCGTACCGCTTCGGCTCCGCCACCGACAACGACGGCCGCACCCGGCCCGCCACCGTGGCCGCCCTGCGCGAGCTGATGGTCCGGCTCTTCCCCACCACGGCGGGCGTCCACATCGACCACGCCTGGTCCGGCGTCCTCGGCGTCCCGCGCGACTGGTGCGCCACGGTCACCCTGGACCGCTCCACGGGGCTGGGCTGGGCGGGCGGTTACGTCGGCTCGGGCGTCGCCACCGCCAACCTCGCCGCCCGCACCCTGCGCGACCTGATCCAGCAGGACTCCGGGCAGGCGGGCCCGACGGAACTGACCACCCTGCCGTGGGTGAACCACAAGGTCCGCCGCTGGGAGCCGGAGCCCTTCCGCTGGCTCGGCGTCCACGGCATGTACGCGGCCTACCGCGCGGCCGACCGCCGTGAGAGCACCTCGCCGCGCCCCGGCACGGACCCCGTCGCCAGGGTGGCGGACCGCATCGCGGGCCGTCACTGAGCCACCGGCCCCCGGCCCCCAGCCCCCGGCCTTCAGCCCCCGGCCACCAGCCCCTGGCCGCGCTTCAGTCGCGCGGCCAGGGCCGTCCGTCGAGACGCTCGATGGAGAGGTTCAGGCGACCGAGGGAGTCGGCGAGCTGCCGGGCCTCCTCCGGGGTCCAGTCCGTGAGGACCTTCGCGAGGCCCGCCAGATTCCGGCTCCGGTCGTTGTCGAGGCGGCGTTCGCCCTCCTCGGTGATGGCGAACTTGCGGGCGATGCCGCCGTCGGGGTCCGGGATGCGCTCGACGACCCCGGCCCGCAGCATCGCGGCGGTCTGCCGGTTGAGCGTGGAGGCGTCCAGACGGAAGGCGTCGCCGAGCTGGCCGATGGACATGGGCCCCTCCACCTGGATCCGGCTGAGCAGGATGTAGGCGGACCGGTCGAGCTGCCAGTCCACGCGCGGGGTGACCATGTGCATGTACCGGCCGAGCAGCATCGTCTCGCGTTCGATCCGGTCGATGTGCTTGTCCACGCGCTGCTTCCTTCGTCGAACAGGTCTCTCACGATAGATGTGCATGATGCACACGCTATGCATCATGCACAATCAATGTATCTTGCATAGTCGAACGCCGGGAACGCGGCCCGACAGGGCGGTCCGGGAACACGTACGCGAGAGCGAACGATCCGAACAAACGTCCCGAACGAACGATCGACCCGAACGATCGACCCGAACGAACAAACCGGCCCGGAAGGGCAAGAGGGAGCAGTACCCGTGGAGAGTTCACCCCCCGCAGCCCGCCCGGGAGGCGTGGTCGGCATCCTGGCCTTCGCCGGCATCGTGGCGGCACTCACCCAGACCCTGGTGGTGCCGCTGATCGCGGAGCTGCCGAAGATGTTCGACACCTCCGCGTCGAACGCCTCCTGGGTGATCACCGCCACCCTGCTGGCCGCCGCCGTGGCCACGCCCGTCGCCGGCCGGCTCGGCGACATGTACGGCAAGCGGCGCATGCTGCTCGTCTCGCTCCTCCCGCTGATCCTCGGCTCGGTGGTCTGTGCCCTGTCCTCGTCGGTGGTCCCGATGATCGCCGGGCGGGGGCTCCAGGGCCTGGGCATGGGCGTGGTCCCGCTCGGCATCAGCCTGCTGCGTGACGTGGTGCCGGCCGAGAAGCTCGGCCCGTCCATCGCGATCATGAGCGCCTCGATGGGCGTGGGCGGCGCGCTGGGCCTGCCGTTCGCCGCCGCCATCGCGGAGAACACCAGCTGGCGGGTGCTGTTCTGGGTGGTCGCCGTGCTGGCCGTCGCGGTCGGCGCGCTGATCCTGGCCCTGGTTCCCGGGGACCGCCCGGCCACCAGGTCCACCCGCTTCGACCTGCTCGGGGCCGTCGGCCTCGGCACCGCCCTGATCTGTCTGCTGCTCGCCGTCTCCAAGGGCGCCGACTGGGGCTGGGGCAGCGCCACCACGCTCGCCCTCTTCGCCGCCGTGCTCGTGCTGCTGCCCGCCTGGGGCTGGTGGGAACTGCGCCTCAGCGAACCGCTGGTCGACCTGCGCGTCACCGCCCGCCCCCAGGTCCTGATGACGAACGCGGCCTCGATCCTGGTCGGCTTCGCGATGTACGCGCAGTCCCTCGTCGTGCCCCAGCTGCTCCAGCTGCCCGAGGCCACCGGCTACGGCCTGGGACAGTCGATGCTGGCGATGGGCCTGTGGATGGCCCCGGCGGGCCTGATGATGATGGCGATGTCCCCGGTCGGCGCGAAGCTGTCCGCCGCCAAGGGCCCGAAGGTCACTCTGGCCGTCGGCAGCCTCCTCATCGCCGCCGGCTACGGCCTGTCCGTCCCGCTGATCGGCGCGGACTCCCCGTGGAGCCTGTTGCTCATCACCCTCGTCTGCAACTCGGGCGTCGGCTTCGCGTACGGGGCGATGCCCGCGCTCATCATGAGTGCGGTGCCCCCGTCCGAGACCGCGTCGGCGAACAGCTTCAACGCCCTGATGCGCTCGATCGGCACGTCCTTCGCGGCGGCGGTGATCGGCGTGGTCCTGGCCCGGATGACCACGGACTTCGGCGGCTTCCCACTGGCTTCCCAGAACGGCTTCCGCGTCGCGATGCTGATCGGCTGCGGCGTGGGCCTCGCGGCGGCGGTCGTCGCCGCCCTCATCCCCGTACGCCCGGCGACCGCGCCCCTGCGGCCGGCCGCCGCGAGCGGTCCCGCGGGGGTGCCGGAGGCCTCGGAGTCCAAGGCCTGACCGCCCGTCGCCCGTCGCCCGTACGGAGCGCGGCCCGGGGCAGGACGGTTCGAACCGCCTTGCCCCGGGCCGGACTTCGTAACCTCGTGCGAGCGACGATCGCGGCGACCGGTCAGCGCGACAGCCGCGGCAGCCGCCCGGCTCTCGCCGTCGCGACCAGCTCCTCGACGGTGGCGAGCTTCACCCGGGGCCGCCCGTCGCGCCGTCCCCGGTCCCGTTCGGCACGGTCGATCGCGGCCAGGCCGCGGGCGTCCACGACCCGGCGGTTGCGCCGCCGGGCCAGGCGCCGGAACGCCTTGGCGTCGCCCGTTGGCGTGGGCAGCGTCCCGGCGACCGCGTCGGCCAGGAGCGTGCCGACCGTCTCGGCCGCGCAGGTGCGGTTGGCGCCGATCCCGCCGGAGGGCCCCCGCTTGATCCAGCCGACCACATAGCCGCCGGGCAGCCCCGCGACCCGGCCGCCCTCGTGCGGGACGGTGCCCGAGGTTTCGTCGAACGGCAGCCCGGGGACCGGCAGCCCCCGGTATCCGATGGCCCGCAGCAGCATTCCGGCCGCCAGGTCGGCCGTGCCCTCGCCACCGCCGTCGGTGACCCGTACGGTGCGCGCGCCCGCGTCGTCCAGGATCTCCACCGGTTCGGAGTGGAAGCGGAGCACGATGCGCCGGTCCGCCGCCCCCGAACCGGGCCCGGGTGACGCGGCGTTCGTCCGCACCCGCGCGAGCCCCCGGAGCATCCCGGCCCGGTCGCCCGCCCCGGCCGCGTCGATCGCCGCCCCCGCACGCGGGTCATGGTCGTCCACGACCAGCTCCACGCCCGGCAGATGCTTCAGCGCGAGCAGTTCGGAGCGGGTGTACGCGGCGTCCTCGGGCCCCCGCCGCCCCAGCACCACCACCTCGCGGACCCGGCTCGCCCGCAGGGCCTTGAGCGCGTGGGCGGCGATGTCGGTGCCCGCGAGCGCCTCCGGGTCGGCGACCAGGATCCGGGCGACGTCGAGGGCCACGTTGCCGTTGCCCACCACGACGACCCGCTCGGCGGACAGGTCGACCCCCTGCGCGACGGCCTCCGGGTGGGCGTTGTACCAGGCGACGAACGAGGTGGCCGACAGACACCCGGGGCCGTCCTCGCCCGGGATGCCCAGCCGCCGGTCCGCCGAGGCGCCGACCGCGTAGATCACCGCGTCGTGGTGGGCGGCCAGCTCCTCCGCGGTGACGTCCCGGCCCACCTCGATGCCCAGGTGCATCCGGACCCGGGGGTGGGAGTGGAAGCGGGAGAAGGCGTCGCCGACCTTCTTCGTCGCGGGGTGGTCGGGCGCCACGCCGTACCGGACGAGGCCGCCGGCGACCGGCAGCCGGTCGATCAGGGTCACCTCGGCGGCGGTGTGCAGCAGCAGGTCCTGCGCCGCGTACATCCCGGCGGGCCCGGTGCCGACGACGGCCACCCGCAGCGGCGCGAAGTCGGACGGCAGGCTGCGCCCGAAGACCGGCTCGCCCCAGACGTGGAAGTTGGGCCCGTCGACGGCGGCCCCCGCGGGCGGGGCCTCCTCCCCCTCGTAATAGGCGGCGTTGATGTCCGCGTACTCCCGCTGCCCGGCGGACAGCGAGTCCACCGGGAAGATCGCGTCCACCGGGCAGGCGTCCGCGCAGGCCCCGCAGTCGATGCACGCCCGGGGGTCGATGTGCAGCATCTCCGTGGAGCCGAAGGCGCGTTCCTCCGGCGTCGGGTGGATGCAGTTGACCGGGCAGACGGCCACACAGGTGGCGTCGTTGCAGCAGGTCTGGGTGATGGCGTAGGTCATGGCCCCGGCTCAGATCAGGTTCGCGCGCTTGTAGAACGCGAGGGCGGGCTTGGTGAGGAGACGGGCGGAGGCCAGGAAGTCCATCAGCCCCGAACAGCTCGACCGCATCATCGACTTGTGGTGCTCGTTGACCTTGGCGGCGGCCAGCGCGCGCCGCTTGTCCAGCCCGGCCTTCCGGTAGACCTCAGGGTTCACCATGCTGGTGACGATGAAGTACGAGGCGACGGCGACGACGAAGGCGTTGAGCTGCCGCCGCGCCCACCCGGCGCCCTCCAGGCGCTTGAGGGTCTCGTCCCGGGCGAACTTCATGTGCCGGGACTCCTCCACCACATGGATGTTGTTGATGGTGCGGACGAACGGCACGACGCGCTCGTCGCGCATCCAGTCCCGCTGCATCACGTCGAGCACCTCCTCCGCGACCAGGATCGCCGCGTACGCCGCCTCGCCGAACGCCAGCGTCTTGAAGGCCCTGCCCAGCTCCATCACCGCGCGGCGGGGCCGGTAGTGGGGCGCACCGAGCTTCTGCGCGCCGCGCGCGAACATGATCGAGTGGCGGCACTCCTCGGCTATCTCGGTGAGCGCCCACTGGAACTCCGCGCCCGCCGGGTCCTTCATGTAGATGTCGCGCAGCACCATCTGCTGGAGGATCATCTCGAACCAGATCCCGGTGCTGGCGACCGAGGCCGCCTCCTGCCGGGTGAGTTCCTTGCGCTGCGCCTCGGTCAACTCGCCCCAGTACGGGGTCCCGTAGAGGCTGCACCACTCCGGGCTCGCGCCGTGGAACTCCTTGTCCAGCGGCGTCTGCCAGTCCACCTCGGTGGCCGGGTCGTACGCCAGCTGCGCGGCCGAGTCGAGCAACCGCCGCGCGACGTCGTCGCCCTCGGGGCTCTCCTGGACCTTCGACGGAACGGTGCTGCCGGCCATGCTGCGGCTCCTTGGGTCGAGTGCGGTGATCCTCGATCGTGGTGAGGTACGTACGTCGGCCGACCGTCGCGTACGGAGTCGACTCGCGCTGTACGGAATCGGCTCGCGCTGTACGGGGCCGGGGTCGTGCCGTGTGCTGTGTGTGCCGTGTGCAGTGTGTGCTTTACGGGATCACCGGAGCCGGGGGCGGCGGCCCTCGCCGGACCGGACACCGGCCGACCCGGGACCCTTGTTAGACGCAAGGTATAACAAGGATCTCGGGTCGCCTACCCCTCGGTAGAAATCGGCACGGACGCACACCACATCTCCTCGCCCGGCGGGCTGTTCGGCGCTGTTCCTCCCCCCGGGCGACCGGCAGGGAGACCACGCCGTAGATGCTGGAGCGTTCACGCAGCGGCACGTCCCCCGGCGGTACCGCGAGGCGCAGCCCGGGGAAGCGGGCGAAGAGCGCCGGGAGCGCGACGGTCATCTCGACCCGGGCGAACCGCCGGCCGAGGTTCCTCGTCGGTGAGGCCGGGGGCGGGACCGAGTCACCGGGGGTCCTGGCCGAACTTCGAGGTCGCCCAGATGTAGCCGAGCACCACGAGCCCGATACTCCAGCCGACGGCCAGCCAGCCGTTGTGACCGATCTCGCTGCCGAGCAGCAGGCCGCGCAGCGTCTCGATGGCCGGGGTGAAGGGCTGGTACTCGGCGATCGGCCGGAACCAGCCCGGCATCGTCTCCACCGGGATGAAGGCGCTGGACAGCAGCGGGAGCAGGACCATCGGCAGGGCGTTGTTGCTGGCGGCCTCGACGTTCGGGCTGATCAGGCCCATGCCGACCGCGACCCAGGTGAGGGCGGTGGCGAAGAGAACGAGCAGCCCGAACGCCGCCAGCCACTCCAGGACCGTGGCGTCCGTGGACCTGAAGCCGATGGCCACGGCGACGGCGCCCACCAGGACCACGCTCAGCACGCTCTGCAGCACGCTGCCGACGACGTGCCCGACGATCACGGAACCGCGATGGATCGCCATGGTGCGGAAGCGGGCGATGATGCCCTCGGACATGTCGGTGGAGACGGACACCGCGGTCCCGACCACGGTGGACCCGACGGTCATCAGCAGGATGCCCGGGACGATGTAGGCGATGTACGCGGAACGGCCGCCCCCTCCCCCGCCGATGCCCGCACTCATCACGTCGCCGAAGATGTAGACGAAAAGCAGCAGGAGCATGACAGGCGTGAGGAGCAGGTTCAGGGTGAGCGAGGGGTAGCGCCGGGCGTGCAGCAGATTGCGGCGCAGCATGGTGTTCGAGTCGCGGACGGCGAGGGAGAGGGAGCTCATCGGACAGCCTCCTTCGGCTGGTTGTTCCGGACCGGCGCACCGGAGCCGGTGAGGGCGAAGAACACGTCGTCGAGGTCGGGGGTGTGCACGGTCAGCTCGTCGGCCTCGATGCCGGCCGAGTCCAGCCAGTCGAGGATGGAGCGCAGTTCGCGCTGGCTGCCGTCGCTGGGGATCTGGAGCGACAGCGCCTCCTCGTCGCGGGCGACCTCGCGCAGCGCGGAGGCCGCCGACCGGTAGGCGTCCGGGTCGGTGAAGCGGAGCCTGATGTGGCCGCCGGGGACGATCCGCTTGAGCTCCTCGGCGGTGCCCTCCGCTGCGATCTTCCCGTCGTTGAGGACGGCGATACGGTCGGCCAGCTCGTCGGCCTCCTCCAGGTACTGCGTGGTGAGGAAGACGGTGACGCCACCGGAGACCAGCTCGCGGATGATGCCCCACATGGTGTGGCGGGAACGCGGGTCGAGGCCGGTGGTCGGCTCGTCGAGGAAGATGATCCGCGGGGAGCCGACCAGCGTCATCGCGATGTCGAGACGCCGCTTCATACCGCCGGAGTAGCCCGCGGCGGGCTTTCTCGCCGCCTCCACCAGGTCGAAGCGCTCCAGCAGTTCGGCGGCGACCCGCCGCCCCTCGCGCCTGGACAGATGATGGAGGTCCGCCATCAGCAGCATGTTCTCCTCGCCGGTGATCAGTCCGTCGACGGCGGAGAACTGCCCCGTGACGCCGATCGCGGCGCGCACGGCCTGCGGGTCGACGGCCGGATCATGGCCACCGACGCTCAGTTCACCGGCGTCGGCGGTGACGAGGGTGGAGAGGATCTTCACGGCGGTGGTCTTGCCCGCGCCGTTCGGGCCGAGCAGGGAGAAGACGGTGCCCTCGGGCACCGACAGGTCGATGCCGTCGAGGACGAGCTTGTCGCCGTAGGACTTGCGCAGTCCGGTGGCGGTGATCGCCTGCGCCGCGGCCTGGGCGGCAGGCGGCGCGGAGACCCGGGTGACAGTCATGCTGGTTCCCTTTCACGAGCGGTGGTTCGGGCGGGGCGAAGCGGTGGACGGGGTCGACGGAGGTCGGGCGCGACCGGAGGCGGGCGCGGCGGAGATCAGGCACGACCGGAGGAAGCCAGGCACAGCGCGGAGATCAGGCACGACCGGACGAGGCCAGGCACGGCACAGAGTCAGGCGCGGCGGACGATGATGTCGCCGGCCCCGCTCCGGGCGTGCACCTCGACGGTCTCGTCGGATCCCTCCGGCCCGGCGGCGGCGCCGAGCGAGTTGCGTACGGTGCCGAACTTGGGGTTCAGGTCGAGCCAGGCGGCGGTGCCCTCATGGATGCCCACCTCGACGTCGCCGACGGAGGTACGCAGGGCGATGCGGCCGCGGGTCACGTCTCCGACACGGATGCGGCCGTTGGAGGAGGTCGCGTCGACCCCGGCGTGGGCCACGCCGACCTCGATCCGCCCGTTGGCGGACTTGGCGACGACGCTGCCGTGCGCGACGCCCACGGAGATGTCGCCGTTGGCCGCGTTGGCCTTCAGCTCCCCGCCCACCTCGTCGATCAGGGTCGCGCCGTTGCCGTTCTTGACGACTGCCGCCCCGGCGACGGCGCCGACCTCGACCCGGCCCGAGCCGATGACCTCGGCGTCCCCGGTGGAGCGGGCCAGCCGGATGTCGCCGTGGTCGGTCCGGAGCTCGGCACCGGCCGCCTCGTCCACCTGGAGGTCGCCGAGCGAGGTCCTGAGCCGCACCTCGCCGAGAGGCCCTTCACAGAAGAAGCCGCCCAGCGCGGAGGTGCCGCGCACATCGGACCCCGCGGGCAGTTCGACGCTCACCACGACGGAGCCCGGCTTGCCGAACAAGGTCCGCTTCTTGGGGGTCCTGATGGTGAGACGGCCACCCGAGCAGGAGACCTGGGTCTGCTGCACGGCACGCACGTCGTCCTCGTCGGATCCGTTGCCCGGCAGCACCTCGACGACCGTGTCGGTGCGCTTGCCCGCGGTGATGCGGGCGGTGCCGGCGTCCAGCTCGATGACGGCGGAGACCGGCTCGGGGGTATCGAAAGAAGGCATGGCTGTCCCGTCCTCTTGGCTCGGTGAGTGATGAGTGATCAGTGACGTCGGCCGGATCGGCGATCCGCCGGTGAAGTGGTGCCGCCTACAAACGGAGCAGGTCTACGGATCCAGGGGGCCCAGGGGCCCCAGGGGCCCCTGCAGGCCTACGGGTCTACGGGTCTACGGATCTAGCGGACCCAGCCGGTGAAGCCGCCGCGCCCGCCCGGTTCCTTGCCCCGGCCCGGCGCACCCGCACGCCCCCCGCCGTCCAGGGCCACGGACACGGCCCGCACGAGCCAGGCGTTGACCGACAGCCCCTCCGCCGCCGCGGCGCTCTCGGCGCGGCCCTTGAGGTGGGCGGGGAGACGGAGGTTGATCCGCACCATGGTGCCCTCGTCGGCCTCCCCGGCCGGAGACGCGGCCACGACGGGAGCCACGACCGCCTCCGGCTCCTCCCGCACCGACTCGGGCACCGGGGGCGGCGTCACCACGAACTCCGGATCAAGCCCGCGCAGCCGTACGTCGACCGAACCGGGAGCCAGCTCCCGGGTGACGTCGCCCATGGCCGCGGACAGCACGTTGAGCAGGGTCAGCCGGACGGCGGACTCCAGAGGAGCACTGAGCCGCTCGGCCAGGGCGCGGGCTTCGTCGCCGCTGGCATCCGCGGCGACGGCGAGTTCCCGCCGGAGATTGTCGACGTAGGGGTTGAGGTCCATGACGCCATCATGGCACACGAATGGCACCACGTCGAGCCACATTGGCGCATCACCCCGGAGCGCGCCCCTGAACTGCAACAACGCCATCAAAGCAACGAAGTTGGCACCACAGGGGCGCACGGAGCAACCAAGGATGGCACCACAGCGCCACCACGTGGCACCAACTGGCACCGCCTGGCACTCCCGCGACACCCCTTGGCACCACCTGGCACCGCCCGGCACCACGGAAAGGGCGAAGGAAACAGAAAAGCCCGGGTCGGAAGTACATCCGACCCGGGCTTCACGCCGAGCCCCCTGTCGGATTCGAACCGACGACCTACGCATTACAAGTGCGTTGCTCTGGCCAGCTGAGCTAAGGAGGCGTGCCGGAGCAGTCTAACCAACCCCGCACCCCGCTCGTCCGCGTTTTCCGTGTGCCTCGGACTACTGACAGATCGGGAAACGCCAGGTAGCGTCACGGCAGGTTCGCGTCTGTGGACCAGACCACTCCCTACTCGGATCGTCCGGCACGTTCCTGCCGGTTGAGGAGAAGATTCAGCATGGCCAGTGTCACGTTCGACAAGGCTTCTCGCGTCTACCCCGGCTCCACGAAGCCGGCCGTGGACCAGCTCGAGATCGACATCGCGGACGGTGAGTTCCTCGTCCTCGTCGGTCCCTCCGGTTGTGGCAAGTCGACCTCCCTGCGCATGCTCGCGGGTCTTGAGGACGTCAACGGCGGTGCGATCCGCATCGGTGACCGCGACGTCACGCACCTGCCGCCGAAGGACCGGGACATCGCCATGGTGTTCCAGAACTACGCGCTCTACCCGCACATGTCCGTCGCGGACAACATGGGCTTCGCGCTGAAGATCGCCGGTATCAACAAGACCGAGATCCGGGCGAAGGTCGAAGAGGCCGCCAAGATGCTGGACCTCACCGACTACCTGGACCGCAAGCCGAAGGCGCTCTCCGGTGGTCAGCGTCAGCGTGTGGCGATGGGCCGGGCCATCGTGCGTGAGCCGCAGGTCTTCCTCATGGACGAGCCGCTGTCGAACCTCGACGCCAAGCTCCGTGTCTCGACCCGTACGCAGATCGCCTCGCTGCAGCGCCGCCTCGGCATCACCACCGTGTACGTCACCCACGACCAGGTCGAGGCCCTCACCATGGGCGACCGGGTCGCGGTGCTGAAGGACGGGCTGCTCCAGCAGGTCGACTCGCCGCGCAACATGTACGACCGCCCCGCGAACCTCTTCGTCGCCGGCTTCATCGGCTCCCCCGCGATGAACCTCGTCGAGGTCCCGATCACCGACGGCGGCGTGAAGTTCGGCAACAGCGTCGTCCCGGTCTCCCGCGAGGCGCTCACCGCCGCCGCGGACCGCGGTGACACCACCGTCACGGTCGGCATCCGCCCCGAGCACTTCGACATCGTCGAGCACGGGGGCGCCGCCGCGAAGTCGCTGACCAAGGACGCCTCGGACGCGCCGGCCGGTCTGGCCGTCTCCGTCAACGTGGTCGAGGAGCTCGGCGCCGACGGCTTCGTCTACGGTGGCGCGCAGGTCGCCGGCGAGCACAAGGACCTGGTCGTCCGCGTCGGCGGCCGTGCCGTTCCGGAGAAGGGCACGGAGCTGCACGTCGTCCCGCGCCCGGACGAGCTGCACGTCTTCGCGACCTCCACCGGCGAGCGTCTCACCAACTGACGCCCCGTCCGCCGTACGCCCGGCCCCGCACTTCCCGCAAGGGAGTGCGGGGCCGATTGCGTGGTCCCGGCGGGTTTGGGTTTCGGTGCCGGCCGGCAGCAAATACCCCGGCACACAGGGCATTTCGCCCGTGTTCGTCAAGCCCGTATTCGAAAGGGCGCGTCGAACCATCCCCCGCAAGGGTGACGAATTGTCGCCGAGTCATCACTGGCCGCTACGCTCGCTGCGTGACCCACACCGCGCGCCGCATCGGCCGATCCCTCGCTCTCGTCCTGCCCGTCGTCATGGTTCTGTCCGGGACCCTCGCGGTCACCAGCGTCCAGTGGGCGGAGTCGGACACCGACTCCCAGCTGCTGGCCGCCTCCTCGGAGACCGTGTCCAAGCCCGCGAAGCCGCACGCCCCGCAGCACGTCCTGCGCGAGAAGCTGCTCGTGGAGCTGCGGGAGAAGGACCCGGGCGCCGCTCTCACGGGCCTCCAGCGCGCCGTCGAGCAGCGTCCCTCGCTCGCCCGCCACTGCATGTCGATCGCGAAGGCCCTCGGCAAGGCGGCCGTCGAGCAGTACGGCCCGACCCGTGCGCACCGCTTCTCCCGGCCCGTCTGTGACACCTCGTTCGCCTCCGGCGTCGCGCAGTTCAGCTAGGAACTCCCACGCCGGGAGGCGGTCACACGGAGCATCGCCGCTCCGTCGGCGGGCACCGCATATCGTGCCTGCCATGCATACATTTCCGACGCAGGCCGTGATCCTTGCCGGTGGCCAGGGGTCGCGGCTGCGGCCGTACACCGACGACCGCCCCAAGCCGATGGTCGAGATCCCCGGAACCGGGACTCCGATCATCGGCCATCAGCTGTCCTGGCTGGCCGCCGAAGGCGTCACCGACGCCGTGGTCTCCTGCGGGCACCTCGCCGAGGTGCTCCAGGAGTGGCTGGACGCCGCCGTTCTGCCGCTCCGGGTCACCACCGTCGTGGAGACCGAGCCGCTGGGCCGTGGCGGCGGCCTGAAGTACGCGGCCGGGCGGCTGCCCGATCCGGAGCAGCCCTGGTACGCCACCAACGGCGACATCTGGACCCGCTTCTCCCTGCGGGAGATGGCCGCCTTCCACGCGGAGCGCGACGCGACCGCCACCCTGGCCCTCGCCCGGCCCCGGATCCCGTGGGGGGCCGTGGAGACGGACGCGTTCGGGCACATCACCGACTTCATCGAGTCGCCGCCCTCCCCGTATCTGATCAACGCGGGGGTGTACGTGTTCTCGCCCGCGTTCACGAAGCTGCTGCCGGACCGCGGCGACCATGAGCGGACCACGTTCCCGCGGCTCGCCCGCGAGCGCCGGCTGGCCGGGTATCCGCTGCCGAACGGGGCGTACTGGCGGGCCATCGACACCGCGAAGGACCTGACCGAGGCGGCCCGCGAGCTCGGCGCCCACAACGGCTGACACCACCGTCACCTTCACCACCGTCACCTTCACCGCCGTCACCTCCACAGCTGCGGCCTTCGCAGCGGTGGCCTTCACCGCCGTCACCCTCGCAGCCGTCGCCCTCGCCCCTGGGGACCCGCCCGCACATGAAGGGGCGGCCCCCGCCCGGTGGTTCCGCCGGGTGGGGGCCGCCCCTTCGTGCTGTCGTACGGGTCAGCCGAGGAGACCGCCGATCGGGTTCCGGCCGCCGCCCGTGGTCGATCCCTCACCGCCGGAGGAGGTCGAGCCGCCGGTGGGCGCCGGTTCGTCGCCGGTGGACCCGGAGGAGGCGTCGCCGGCGGACCCGGAGGAGGTGGGTCCGGCGCTGGTGGCCGCCGGGGGCTCCTGCGGGGTGGACTGCTGCGGGGGCTCCTGGCCTGTGCCCTGGGTCTGGCTGGGCTGGGTGTCCGAACCGGTGCTCTGGCCGCCGGATTCGCGCACCGCGCCCTGTGTCGTCCCGCCGTCGGCGGGGGTGGTGGCCGCGCCGGAGCGGCTGGGCTCCGGCTGCCGCTCCTGCTCCGGCGTACGGGATGCCTGGCGCTCGCCGGTGGACTCCTGGGGCAGCGGCATGCCGGGGAGGCGGTTGGTGGGGTTGTCGTTGCGGCCGGGGACGGTGACGACCTCGCTGGAGCGGACCGCGCCGCCGAGGATGGAGCCGATGAGCAGGGTGAGGCCGACGACGACCGTCGCGACGACGGTGCCCCGGCGCAGGACCCGGCGGCGCAGGTCCCAGATCTCCGAGCGCGGGCCGAGCTTGCGCCAGGCCTCCCCGGCCAGGCGGCCGTCCACGGAGTAGACCGGCGCGCCCGCGATGATCAGCGGGCTCCAGGCGGCCAGCAGGATGATGTCGGGGGCGTCGTACACCGCGACCGAACGCCAGCTCACCGTCACCAGCAGCGCGGCGGAGAGCAGCGCGCCGAACACGGCGGCGACCCGCTGCCAGAGGCCGAGGACGGTGAGCACACCGACCACGACCTGGAGGAAGGCGACGGTCAGTCCGGCGCCGACCGGGTGGGAGAGCGCGAAGTCGCGCAGCGGCTCGGCCATCGCCCACGGATGCAGGGAGGTCAGCCACTTCACCATCGAGCCGCGCTCGCCGCCGTCGAAGTACACGGGGTCGCACAGCTTGCCCATGCCGGCGTAGATGGAGATGAAGCCGAGGAGCACCCGCATGGGGAGCAGGACGACGCCCAGGTTCATCCGGTGGCCGGGGTAGTAGGCGTGCCGGACGGGGTCGCCCGTGCCACGCCGGGAACGGGACTCGGCGGCCTCGGCGGATTCGTCGGCCTCGTCGTAGCCGTCGGCGTCGCCGGAAGCTCCGGGGGCTCCGGGCCGGTCGAAGTCGTCGGGCCCGTCGACCGGGTCGTACGCGCCGACGGCCTGCCGCATGGGCGGCAGCAGCGGACCGGTGCGTCCCGGCTGTTGAGGGGCGGTCAGTACGGGGTTGGGCTGCGTCTCCTCCAGGAGCGGGATGACCTGCGTCGCGCCCGCTCCGTGCCCGTCCCCGGACGCCGCGCCGAGTCCGGCGTCGAGGTGTCCGGCGGTGGAGTTGCGCACGGCCTGGAGCAGGCCCGTCGCGCCGGGGTCGCCGGGAGCGGACTTGCCGCTCCAGACGACGGGTGCCCGCCTGCGGCCTCCGCCGGCACCGCTCATGGCGGGGATGCGGGCCGTTACCGCGGGGGCACCGCGCAGCCGTGCGCGCTGGCCCGGGGCGAGCTGCACCCGGAAGCTGGCGTGGTTGACGATGACCTGCGCGGGGTCGCTGTCCACCTTGGTCATGCTCAGGGCGGGTTGCTCGTCGAACCGAGGCGTTCTGGTGTCCACACGCATCTAACCGCGCGATGTGTGTTTAGGACACTGCCTCGGCCGCCCGGATATGTCCGAGACCCGTCAAGATCAGGCCAAACTCGGGCAACTGGAACTGTGTTCGGCGTTCGCGCGTCAACTCGCCCGGCGGGCGAGCCCGTTACCGCGCACGGCCCGCGCGGCGCCACGCACGCGCAATGACACGCACACAGTGCCCCGCGCGGTGCCACGCACACGCAGCGCCACGCGCGGCCGCGCACACGCGGTGCCGCACGCGGCGCCACGCGAGAACGCCGCGGCCCCGGCGGCCCGGCGGACGGCTATCCGCGGCGGCGCGCCACCTCGTACAGCACGATGCCCGCCGCGACACCGGCGTTGAGCGACTCCGCGCCGCCCGGCATCGAGATCCGCACCCGGTAGTCGCAGGTCTCGCCGACGAGACGGCCGAGCCCCTTGCCCTCGCTGCCGATGACGATGACGACCGGGCCCGCCAGCTGCTCCAGGTCCTCCACCGTGTGCTCGCCGTCGGCGGCCAGGCCGACGACCGTGAGGCCCGCCTTCTGGTAGCCCTCCAGCGCGCGGGTGAGGTTGGTGACCCGGGAGACGGGCGTGCGGGCCGCCGTGCCGGCCGAGGACTTCCACGCGCCGGCGGTCATGCCGGCCGCGCGGCGCTCGGGTACGACGACGCCGTGGCCGCCGAACGCGGAGACCGAGCGGACGATCGCGCCGAGGTTGCGCGGGTCGGTCACCCCGTCGAGGGCGACGATCAGCGGGTCCTCGTTGTTGTCGTACGCGGCGGCGGTGAGGTCCTCCGGGTGCGCGTACTCGTACGGCGGGACCTGGAGGACGAGGCCCTGGTGGTTCAGGCCGTTCGTCATCCGGTCCAGCTCGGGGCGCGGGGCCTCCATCAGGTTGATGTTGCCGCGCTCGCTCGCGAGCTTGAGGGCGTCGCGGACGCGCTCGTCGTTGTCGATGTACTGCTGGACGTAGAGGGTGACGGCGGGCACGCCGTCGCGCAGGGCCTCGTAGACCGGGTTACGGCCGACGACCATCTCCGAGGTGCCCTTCACCCCGCCGCGCCGGGGCGCGGGGCGGCGGGCCGCGGCCTGCTTGGCCTGGGCGCCGGCGATCCGGTTCTTCTTGTGTCCCTTACGGGCGGAGGCGGGCGGCGTCGGCCCCTTGCCTTCGAGGCCACGGCGTCGCTGGCCACCGCTGCCGACCTGCATGCCCTTCTTGTTGGACGTGCGGCGGTTCCTGCGCTGGCTGTTCCCGGCCATGATCTACCTGTTTCGTTGCTTTCAGACGTACGTATGTATAGGGAAAGTGTGCCGCCCGGATCGCCGGGCGGCACATCTGCACTGCTCGGCGGGGGCGCTCAGCGCGGTCCCAGCGTCCACCGGGGGCCGGTGGGGCTGTCCTCGATGACGAGGCCGGACTGGCCCAGCTGGTCGCGGATGGCGTCGGCGGCGGCCCAGTCCTTGCGGTCGCGGGCCGACTGCCGCTGGTCGAGGACGAGGCGCACGAGGGTGTCGACGACGCCGTGCAGGTCCTCGCCCCGGTCGCTCTCGCCCGCCCAGTGCGGGTCGAGCGGGTCCAGGCCGAGGACGCCGAGCATGGCCCGGACCTCGGCGAGGCGGGCGGCCGCGGCTTCCTTGTCGTCGGCGGCCAGTGCGCTGTTGCCCTGGCGGACGGTGGTGTGGATGATCGCCAGCGCCTGCGGGACGCCCAGGTCCTCGTCCATCGCGGCGGCGAAGGCGGGCGGCACCTCGGCGGCGGGGGCGACGGCCTCCCCGGCCTTCTCGGTGACGCGCTGGATGAAGCCCTCGATCCGTGCGAACGCGGACTCGGCCTCGCGCAGGGCCTCCTCGCTGTACTCGATCATCGACCGGTAGTGCGGGGTGCCGAGGTAGTAGCGCAGGACGATCGGGCGCCACTGCTTGACCATCTCGCTGACGAGGACGGAGTTGCCCAGCGACTTGGACATCTTCTCGCCGGACATGGTGACCCAGGCGTTGTGCACCCAGTACGTGGCGAATGCGTCGCCGTACGCCTTGGCCTGGGCGATCTCGTTCTCGTGGTGCGGGAAGATCAGGTCGAGGCCGCCGCCGTGGATGTCGAAGGCGGAGCCCAGGTACTTGTGGGCCATCGCGGAGCACTCCAGGTGCCAGCCGGGCCGGCCGCGCCCCCAGGGCGTCTCCCAGCTGGGCTCGCCCGGCTTGGTCGCCTTCCACATGGCGAAGTCGCGCTGGTCGCGCTTGCCGGTCTCGCCGTCGCCGGAGGGCTGGCGCAGATCGTCCAGCTCCTGGTTGGAGAGCTCCAGATAGCTGGGCAGGGAGCGCACGTCGAAGTAGACGTTGCCGTCGGCCTCGTAGGCGTGACCTCGCTCGATCAGACCGCGCATCATCTCGATCATCTCGGGAACGTGGCCGGTGGCCCGGGGCTCGTACGTGGGCGGCAGGCAGCCCAGCGCGTCGTAGCCGTCGTTGAACGCGCGCTCGTTCTCGTAGCCGATCGACCACCAGGGCCGGCCCTGTTCGGCGGACTTCGTGATGATCTTGTCGTCGATGTCGGTGACGTTCCGGATGAACGTGACGTCGTAGCCGCGGTAGGTGAACCAGCGGCGCATGATGTCGAAGTTCAGGCCCGAGCGGATGTGGCCGATGTGCGGTGCTGCCTGGACAGTGGCGCCACAGAGGTAGATCGAGACACAGCCCGCCGTGAGCGGGACGAAGTCGCGGATCTGCCGGGCGTTGGTGTCGTGCAGGCGAATAGTCACGCCTCAAGGGTAGTAGGCCCGCACCAGTGCCCCGCGACCCTTGGGGATCGCGGGGACAACTTTCTGGTACCGGGATGCCCCGGAACGGCCCGGGAAGGGCCCGGAGAGCGTTCTCACACCCTCCGTGGGGCCCGGTCCGGGGCCTAGTCACACCCTCCGTGGGGCCCGGCCCGGGGCCTAGATACGGCCGACGACCTTGCGCGGGGAGACGCGGACGACGACACGGGGGTCGTCGCGGTCGGAGTCCGGGTTGAACTCCGCGTACGGCTTGCCGGTGTACTTCATCGAGAGCTCGTCGATCAGTTCCTGCCCGCCGTCCGTCGTCAGCGTCGCCTCGCCGCGGATCTCCGCGTAGGTGTACGGGGCGTCGAAGGGCTGGACGACCACGGTGACGCGCGGGTCGCGGCGGAGGTTCTTCTCCTTGCGGCGGCCGACGGTGGTGGAGATCAGGACGTCGTCGCCGTCGCGCTTGACCCAGACCGGGGAGACCTGGGGGCTGCCGTCGGGCTGGATGGTGGCGATGTTGACGAAGACGGGACTGTCGAGCAGGTTCTTGAGCTCGGCGGAGAGGGTGGCGGTCATGCGTACGTCCTCCTGGGGTGCGGTTCGGTACTTCGTCCGGTGCTGCTCCTACCCCGCGACCGCGCGCGTTCCCTGATCCTTCCCGCCCCGGCCCACCGGAAGAGTGAACGCCAGTGCCGCCCCCGCCAGGGGGACCGCGGCGAGCGCCGCCCACCGCACGGGCGCGGGCGCGTCGAGCAGCGCGCCGGTCGCCGCGCTCCCCCCGAGGACGGCGATCCCGGAGACGGAGGACAGCGCCCCCGTGGCCAGCCCGAGCTGCCGGTCCTCGACCAGGTCGGGCACCAGGCCCCGGGCTGCGGGGACCAGCAGCATCTGGCCCAGGGTCAGCAGGACGACGAGCGCCGCGCCGGGCAGCAGTCCGCCGGGGCCGGCGGGGGTCAGCGGTACGGCGGCGAACCCGGCGGCGACGACCACCAGGCCGGTGACCAGTGCGGTACGCGGGGCGATCCGGTGGGCGGAGAAGCGGGTCAGCGGCATTTGGGCGACGACGACGAGCAGCGAGGACAGCGCGAAGAGCCAGCCGAGCGCGGCCCCCGATCCGGTGGCCCGCTCCACCTCGACGGGCAGCGAGAGATAGAGCTGGTTGTAGGCGACAAGGTAGGTGCTGTACGCGAGGCAGAGCAGCAGGAACGGCCGGTTGGTGAACACCGCGCGCCAGGACGACCGCCCCGGTCGGGCCGTACGGGTGACGGCGCCCGGGGCCTGTGCCCCGCCCCCTCCCTGTCCCTGTACCCCTTCCCGTTTCCGTTCCCGTTTCCGTGTCCGTACGGGGTCGGCGCGTGGCATCAGACGGGCGTGCCCGGCCAGTACGGCGACGAAGACGACGGCCCCGGCGAGGCAGGCGGCCCGGAAGCCGCCGCCGAGCAGCAGGAGCAGGGAGCCGAGCAGCGGCCCGATGAACGCCCCGGCCTGCCCGGCGGCGGAGAACAGGGCGAGGACGTGGGCGCGCGGGGCGCCGGTGTCCCGTTCGTGCCGGACGGCCTCGCGGGCGGCCTCGGACTCGACGGCCGGGGAGAACAACGCGGCGGCGAAGCCGATGAGGAGCACCGCGGCGATGACAGTGGCCGTGGACCCGGCGAAGGCGAGCCAGCCGAACCCGGCGATCCGCAGGGCGCAGCCCGCCAGCACGACGGGGCGTGGTCCGTACCGGTCGGTGAGCGCGCCACCGACGACGAACAGCCCCTGCTGGCTGAAGGTGCGCAGCCCGAGGACGAGGCCGACGAGCCAGCCCGCCATGCCGAGGCCGCTGCCGAGGTGGGTGGCCAGGTAGGGCAGGACGGCATAGAAGCCGGTGTTGAAGGCGAACTGGGTGGCGGTGAGGAGCCGGAGGTACGGCGTGGGCGCGCTCGCGAACCGGGGCCGGCGGCGGCTCTTCCCCTCGGCAAGGGCTCCTGCGGGCCCGCCGGCGTGCGCGGGTTCCGGCTCGGGCGCGCCGGTGCGGGTGGGCGCGGGCTCGGGCGCGTCGGTGCGGGCGGGCGCGGGCGCGGGTTCGCCGGTGCGGGTGGGCGCGGGCGCGACGGTGCGGGTGGGCGCGGGCGCGACGGTGCGGGTGGGCGCGGGCGCGTCGGCGGGCTCCGGTTCGTGTCGGGTCACTTCAGGCCCGCCGGAGTGCGCCCGCGCACGGCGGCCGAGGTGAGGACGGCCAGTGCGCCGAGGACGGCGAGCGCGGCGGCGGGAGCGAGGACGGCCCACGGGGCGCGTTCCGCGTACGGCATGTTCTCCGACAGCATCCGGCCCCACTCCGGCGCCGGGGCCTGCGTGCCGAGGCCGAGGAAGCCGAGGGAGGCGAGGGCCAGCGCGATGGCCGGGATGCGGAGCAGGGCGTGGCGCACCACCGGCGGCAGGACCCCGGGCAGGACGTGGCGGCGCAGGAGGTGGGCCCGGTCCGCGCCGAGGGCGACGGCGGCGGCGAGGTGCGGGGCCGCCTTCTCCTGGGCGTACAGGGCGGCGGTGTGGGCGGCGAGCGGGGCCCAGGCGACGGCGGCCACCGCCGCCGCGGCGCCCCAGGGGCCCGGACCGGCGATGCCCGCGACGACGAGGCCGGCGAGCACGGCGGGGAGCGCGTTCGCCGTCTCGGTGAGCGCCCCGGCGCGGGCGGCCCCGAGGAGCAGCCCGAGCACGAGGGTGACGGCTCCGACCGCCACGGCGGCCAGCGCGGTGCGGGCCGCACCGTGGCCGAGGCGGGCGAGGACGTCGCGGCCGAGGTTGTCGGTGCCGAAGGGGTGCGCGGCGGAGGGGCCGGCGAGGCGCGCGGCCGTGTCGACGTGGAGCGGATCGCGCAGGAGGCCCGCGACGGTGACGGCGATCAGGAGGCCGCCGAGGGCGACGGCGGCGACGGCGAGCGCGCGGCGGCCGGGCAGCCGGGGCGCGACGAGGGCGGGCAGCGCGCGGTCGGTGAGGGCGGGGCCGAGCAGCGTGCGGACGGCGAGGCGGGAGAGCAGGCCCGCGGCGACGCCGAGGAGGAGCAGGACCAGCACGGCCGCCTGGAGGACGGGCAGGTCCTGGGCGAGGGCGGCGGCCAGGGCCGTACCGCCGAGGCCGGGGATCGCGTACAGCGTCTCGACGGCGACCGCCCCGCCGGTCAGCCCGACCGTGACCAGGCCGAGCTGGGGCAGCAGCCCAGGCAGCGCCCGGCGCAGGGCGTGCCGGGCGACGATGCGGCCGGGCAGGCCGTTCGCGGCGGCGGCGCGGGCCCAGGGTTCGGCGAACGCGCCGGGCAGGGCGTCGTCCAGCAGCCGGCCGAGCAGCGCCCCGGCGGGGACGCCCATGGCGAGCGCGGGCAGCACGAGCTGGTCGGGGGCGCCCCAGCCGAGCGCCGGGAACCACCCGAGGTGCACGGCGAGGACCGTGGCCAGTACGGCGGCGAGCAGGAACTCCGGCAGCGCGGCGAGCACCGCCGCCCCCGCTCCGGCGCGCACCCGGACGATCCGGCGCGCGGCCCCGCGCCGGAGGGTGGCGGCGCTCAGCGCGAGGGCGAGGAGCACGGCGACGGCGAGGGAGGCGGCCATCAGGGTGAGGGAGGTGCCGAGGGCGGCGGTCACGTCGGGTCCGACGGGCTGCCCGGAGACCCAGGACGTGCCGAGGTCGCCGCGTACGAGCCCGCCGAGCCAGCCGCCCAGGACGTGCCGGGGTCCGCCGTCGAGCCCGGTCTCGGCGCGGATCGCGGCGAGGGTCTCGGGTGTCGGGGCCCGGTCGGCGTACCGGGCGTGCAGGATCGTGCGGGCCGGGTCGGTCCGGGTCAGCCAGGGCAGCAGCCCGATCACCGCGACGACGGCGAGCAGCGTGCCGAGCCGTCCCGCGAGGTACTTCACGCGGTCACCCGACGCGGGTGTCGGCGGTGATGAGGGTGCGCTCCATGGGGTCGAGGGCGACGCCCCGGACGCGGGTGTCGTCGTAGCCCTGCACGAAGCGCTCGTGGACGAGCGGGACGAGGGCGTCGGAGCCGAGGATCGCGGCCTCGGCGGCCATCTCGGCCCGGTGGCGGGCGTCGGTGTCGGCGAGGGCGGCGGCCTTGTCGACGGCGGCGTCGACGGGGGTCGCGCAGAGCTGCGTGATGTTGAAGCTGCCGTCGCAGGTGAAGTCGGAGGCGAGGTAGGAGACCGGGTCGGCGGTGTCCAGGAGGGTGTTGCGGGCCTGGATGAACGCGTCGTACTTCCCGGCGAGCGCGTCGGCCTCCATCTGCGCGTAGTCGCGGACGACCTGCTTGACGGTGAAGCCGCGCTTCTCCAGCTGCTGCTGGACGACGGTGGCGACCTCGGGCAGCTCGGGCCGGTTGGTGTAGGTGGCGAGCACGATCTGCCGCGTCCCGGCGACCTCGGCGGGGGCGGCGGCCTTCGCGCGGCCGGTGGGGGCGGTGCGCAGGTCGGCGGCCCACGGGACGCCGGGGCCCAGCAGCCCCCGCGCGGTGTCGGCACGCCCTTCGTAGACGCCGTCGACGAGGGCCTGGGAGTCGATGGCCTCGCGGGCGGCGGCGCGCATCGCCGGGTCGGCGAAGACGCCGCGTCCGGTGTTCAGGGAAAGGCCGTTGGTGCGGGCGGAGGGGAACTCGTGGACCAGGCCGTCGCCGAGCAGCGAGGCCTGGGAGATCGGTACGTACTCGGCGACGTCGACGTCCTTCGTCCGCAGCGCGTTGGCGCGGGCGGTGCCGTCGGCGACGAACTTCACGTCGGCGCCGGGGGCCTTGGCCCTGCCGCCCCAGTAGGTGTCGTTGCGCTCCAGGGTGGCGCTGACCGCGCCGTTGACCTCGGCGAGGGTGAAGGGGCCGGTGGCGTGCCCGGCGGGGTTCACCCGGGCCGCGTCCTTGTACGCGGCGGCGGACAGGATGCTCAGGGAGGGGTTGGCGAGCCGCTGGGGCAGCAGCGGCTCGGCGTCCTTCGTGGTGATCCGTACGGTCCGGGCGTCCTCGGCCGTGGCGGTGAGCGTGGTGTCGGACAGCACCCGGGGCTTGGGGGACGCCTTCTGCGCGGCGGTCAGCGAGCGGACCACGGCGGCGGCGTCGAGCTTCGTCCCGTCCTGGAAGACGGTGTCCTCGCGGACCGTGAACTCCCAGACCCGGTCGCCGTCGCGCTTCCAGGAGGCGGCGAGAGCCGGCTCGGCCTCCCCGTTCCGGTCGAGCCGGGTGAGTCCTTCGACGACGGCGAGCCGGCTCAGGGTGACGGCGTCGTCGCCGTACGGGGACATGGCCTGGGCGGGCGGGAAGGCCATGGCCACCTTCAGCCGCTGGTCGCCGCCGGAGCCGCCGGAATCCGTGGAGGAGGTGCAGGCGGTGGCGACGGGCACGAGGAGCGCGGCGGCGGCCAGGGGCAGCGCGACGCGGCGGCGGTGAGGGCGGGGACGGGGGGTGGGCATCGCAACGACCTTATATGAAAATGATTGTCGTCTAACTGGCGGGGGCGGTCCGGGTGAAGCCGCCGACGGAGGCCGGGCCGGCCCCGGGCATCGGCAGTTCGAAGTGGACGATTCCCTGCCCGCCCCCGGGCAGCGTCCGCTCGTCGCACACCTCGCGGGCCAGCGAACGCCAGAAGGGCTCGGCGCCCGGCACGGCCGGGTCGGTGTGCAAGTACAGCGCCTCGTACCCCCCGGCCCTGGCGGCGAACTCCCCCAGCTCGCGCACCAGCCGCCGGGCCAGTCCGTGCCTGCGGTGCTCGGGGCGCACATAGATCCGGCAGAGCTGCGCGGTGGTCCCGGAGGGGAAGCGCTCGGCGACCCACGGGGGGTTGGGCGGCGCCTGCGGCCCCCGGTCGCGTACGGCCCCGGTGGCGACGATCTCGCCGCCGTGCTCGACGACGAGCAGGGTGCAGCGCTCCGGGCGCAGGTAGGCGGCCTGGGGGTCGATGATGTCGGCGTGCCAGCGGGGTACGTAGCCGGACTTCAGGTCGCGGTAGACGGTGTCGAGCATCACGGCCCGCGCTCCGCCGAGGTCGTCGGCGGTGGCGGTGCGCAGGACGTATCCGGCGGCGCCGTCGCCTCCGTCACCTGCGTGGCCCCCGTGATCCCCGTGGTCCCTGTAGGTCCCGTGGCCCCCGTGGGCGGTCCGGTCATCGGTCCGGTCGGTCGCCGTCACCGTGGTCGCGCTGGTCACCGGTGCCACTCCCGCCTCCTGCCTCACATCGCTTGCACCTTCAGCGTACGTGCAAGCGATGTGCAGCAGGCGCGGGGCCGGGCGCCGACCGGGCGTCAGGCGGTCCGGTACACCAGGGCGGTCGCGATACCGGCGATGCCCTCGCCCCGGCCGGTGAAGCCGAGCCCGTCGGAGGTGGCGGCGGAGAGCGAGACCGGGGCGCCGACGGCGGCGGACAGCACCTCCTGCGCCTCCTCGCGCCGCTTGCCGATCTTCGGGCGGAGGCCGACGACCTGGACGGCGACGTTCCCGATCTCGAAGCCCTCGGCGCGGACGATCCGGGCGGCTTCGGTGAGCAGCGTGATGCCAGCGGCCCCGGACCACTCGGGGCGGCCGGTGCCGAAGTGCTGCCCGAGGTCGCCGAGGCCGGCGGCGGAGAAGAGCGCGTTGCAGGCGGCGTGCGCGACGACGTCGGCGTCCGAATGGCCGGCCAGACCGGGGCCCTCCCCCTCCCACTTCAGGCCGGCGCACCACAGCTCACGGCCCTCTTCGAAGGCGTGGATGTCGGTGCCGATGCCGACGAGCGGGATGACGGGGGCGGGGACGGGGGCTCCCGCTCCGGGGTTCTCAGAAACCATCGTTGGCCCTCCTGCGGGCGAGTACCGCCTCGGCCAGCACCAGATCGAGCGGCCGGGTCACCTTGAACGCCTCCTCGTGGCCGGGGACGACGACCACGGGCGCGCCGAGCCGTTCCACCATGCCCGCGTCGTCCGTGGCGCCCTCGCCGTCGACCGCGACCTCGGCGTGCGCCCGCGCCAGCGTCTCGCGGTCGAAGCCCTGCGGCGTCTGCACCGCGCGCAGCCTGGCCCGTGCGGGGGTGGAGAGCACCGGCTCGGGCTCCCCGGGCGTCCCGGCGGGCTCGACCTCCTTGACGGTGTCCGCGAGGGGCAGCGCGGGAACGACGGCGGGCGCTCCGTCGCGTACGGCCGAGGCGACCGCGTCGACCGTGTCGACCGGCACCAGGGGGCGGGCGGCGTCGTGGACCAGGACGACGGCGACGTCGTCGGGCAGCGCGTCGAGGCCCAGGCGCACGGACTCCTGGCGGGTCTCACCGCCCGGCACCACCGAGTAGTCGGTGTGCTCGGGCAGCGCGTGCTCGTCGAGGAGGTGCTTCACCTCGGGCGCGCCGTCCGGCGGGGCGACGACCACGACGAGGGAGACGGCCCGGGACGCGGCCATGGCGCGAACGGCGTGGATCAGCATGGGCGTCCCGCCGAGCACCCGAAGGGCCTTGGGCGCGCCCGGCCCGAGCCGCACGCCCCGTCCGGCCGCGGGGATCACCGCGGCGGTACGGGGAGGGCGCGGCCGGTCGGTCGGGGGTGGTGTCGATGACATCGAGTGCACTCCGAAGGTCCGAGAAGGTCCGAAGGTTCGGCAGGTTTGTTTCCACGACCGACATGGGTAGGGGCCTCACCGAGCCGGGCGTGACGCCCTGGGCTCGCACCGGGCCCCTTCCGTGACCCCCGGTCGAGCACAGGTCGCATCGGGCGCTCACGCGACACGGGGGCCGCCCTTCACCGGCGGCCACCGCACACGCGGATCACACCGCGGGCACGGGGCCTACCGGCAGTCGGGCACCGGATGCGGTCGGGGTCCGAACATGCCGCAGCGCCCGACGACGCAGCGCGAAAGCGACTGGTCAGCGGGCACCGCAGCACATTCATACGACCGGCGCGATCCGGCATGCCGAGCCGGATCCGTCCGATTCTCAGGAGGCGAGGACCTCGTCGAGCAGAGCCTCGGCCTTGTCCTCGTTCGTGTTCTCCGCGAGGGCGAGCTCGCTCACCAGGATCTGGCGGGCCTTGGCGAGCATGCGCTTCTCTCCGGCGGAGAGACCGCGCTCGCGCTCCCGACGCCACAGGTCACGCACTACTTCCGCGACCTTGATGACATCGCCGGAGGCGAGCTTTTCGAGATTTGCCTTGTAGCGCCGGGACCAGTTCGTCGGCTCTTCCGCATACGGTGCGCGCAGCACCTCGAAGACCCGGTCCAGCCCGTCCTGCCCGACCACGTCGCGCACGCCCACGAACTCCGCATTGTCCGCCGGCACACGAACCGTCAAGTCGCCCTGGGCGACCTTGAGCACCAAGTAGGTCTTGTCCACGCCTTTGATCTGGCGAGTTTCGATAGCCTCGATCAGCGCGGCCCCGTGATGGGGATAGACCACGGTGTCGCCAACCTTGAACGTCATGTGACAGGTACCCCTTCCGTGGCTATCCAGAGTAACACGAGAACCGCATCTCCTGAATGGCGTTTTCGCAGGTCAGGGCATATCTCGGGGCTTGACAACAGCAACACGAACGTGCTGCGGAAGGCTTCCGGAAGACGGTATTCGCAGGTCGGAGCCACTGTGCGCCGGGGATGAAACACCCACGCCACATGGTCCGGAAGCCCTACAGAAGAGGACGAAAGTCCCGTTTTGTCTGGTTCGGGAAGGTCGTCATTCCGTACTCCGTTCGATGATCGCTCACCCGTACGGGCGTAACTGTCCGACCGCAATGAAATTGATCAAGCCACATGGCGCCCGGCGCCTTTCCGCCGCGAAGCCGGGAATGGCGAAGAAGCCACGACGAAGCCACGACGAACCCGCGACACGGGCAGAAGAATTGATCACACGGATTATGTGAACGGCACATGGCTTACCCGCCGGTAGAACAACACCCGGAGGCGCCCCGCCGGGCCTGCCGAGCCGCCCGGCCCGTCCACGGCCGCCCCCGGGGAACATTCCTCGCCGCCCCGAGGGGGCCAGGCCCCCGCCACCCGGGGAACCCCTCGCGGGAACCAGGCCTCCGCCACCCCCGGGGAACACCCTCGCCGCGCCCGAAGACGCCGCTCACCGCCCTCCGGGGAAGGCCCCTCACCACCCTCGACGAAGAGGCGAAGCGCGTAGAGGCGGGTCGGGTGCGGGGCGGGCACGGCGGCTCGGTAGCCTAAGGCCGCTGACACACCCTTAGGGCGGCTTTACACCACCGCTCGACGACTGACCGCCCGAAGTCCGCAGTCCGACTCGTTCAAGGAGTTGCCGCCGCCGTGAGCCGCAGCCTTCGACACGGCGCCCTCGCCGCCACCGCCACCGTGTTCTCGATCGTCTCCCTGTCCGCCTGCGCGGCGGGCAACAACGCGGAGACACTCAAGATCAGGCCGGACAACCCGGCCACCACGGTGGGCGACATCAAGATCCAGAACGTGAACGTGCTCACCCAGCCCGAGGGCGGCGCGGACGGCCCCGCCGTCGTCGCCGCGACGCTGTTCAACGAAGGTACCGAGCGCGAGGTGCTGGAGGCGGTCACGCTGCCCGGCACCGACGTCGAGGTGAAGCTCCGGTCCGCCAAGGGCGACGGTCCCGTCGTGGTCCCGGCCGGCGGCCAGGTCACCATCGGCGGGAAGGGCAACGCCGCCGCCACGATCGAGAACAGCGGCGAGGCGGCGCGCAACGGCGACGTCCAGCAGGTCGTCTTCAAGCTCAGCCGGACCGGCGATGTCGGCCTCGGTGCCAGTGTCTTCCCGGCCGAGGGCTTCTTCAAGGACTTCGGCCCCAGCCCGAAGGCGGAGGCGCCCGCGCAGAAGCCGAGCCCCACGCCGTCGGGCGAGGCGTCCGGCGACGCGGAGACCCCCGGCGCGTCCGAGGGCGAGACGTCCGGCACGCCGGCGAACGGCGCGAGCACCGAGGGCGCCCAGGGCGAGACCGGCACGCAGGGCACGGGCGACGCCGCCTCGGTGCCCCCGGCCAACTGACGCGGGACCCCGCCCCGTAAACGGGCGTACGGCATGCCGAAGGGGCGCTTCCCGGCCGGGAAGCGCCCCTTCGGCATGCGCGGCCCCGCGGTCTACGGCTCGAACTTGTACCCCAGGCCCCGCACGGTGACGAGGTAGCGCGGGGCGCCCGGGTCGGGCTCGATCTTGGCGCGCAGGCGCTTCACGTGGACGTCGAGGGTCTTGGTGTCGCCGACGTAGTCCGCGCCCCAGACGCGGTCGATGAGCTGCATCCGGGTCAGCACGCGGCCCGCGTTGCGCAGGAGCATCTCCAGCAGGTCGAACTCCTTGAGCGGGAGGTCGACCTTGCCGCCGGAGACCGTGACCACGTGCCGGTCCACGTCCATCCGGACCGGGCCCGCCTCCAGGGCGGCCGGGGTGACCTCCTCCGGCTCCCCGCGGCGGCGCAGGACGGCCCGGATGCGGGCGACGAGCTCCCGGGAGGAGAAGGGCTTCGTGACGTAGTCGTCGGCTCCTATTTCCAGCCCGACGACCTTGTCGATCTCGCTGTCCTTGGCGGTGACCATGATCACCGGAACGTTGGAGCGGCTGCGGAGCTGGCGGCACACCTCGGTGCCGGGCAGGCCGGGCAGCATCAGGTCGAGCAGGACCAGGTCGGCACCGTTGCGCTCGAACTCGTCCAGCCCCTCGGGGCCGGTCGCCGCGATGGCGACCTCGAAACCTTCCTTGCGCAGCATGTAGGACAGGGCGTCGCTGAAGGATTCCTCATCCTCGACGACAAGCACTCGGGTCACGGAAGAGCCTCCGGGGCAGGGAAGGGGTCAAAGGTGTCGGTCTCGTACGGCCCCTCGTCGTCGCCGTTGACGATAAGCGGTCCGCCGGTGGTGCGCTCCCTCGCGGCGCCCGATTCGGGCAGCCGGAGGGTGAAGGTGGAGCCCTGGCCCTCGGAGCTCCAGACGGTGACCTCCCCGCCGTGCGAGGCGGCCACGTGTTTGACGATGGCGAGGCCGAGACCGGTGCCACCGGTGGCCCGTGAACGGGCCGGGTCGACGCGGTAGAACCGCTCGAAGACCCGTTCGCGGTCCTTCTCGGAGATGCCGATCCCCTGGTCAGTGACGGCTATCTCGATGAGGTCCCCGCCCGGGGAGGTCATGCGGCGTGCGGCGATGCCGACGCGGGTGTGGGCGGGGCTGTAGTTGACGGCGTTCTCGACGAGATTGCCGAGCGCGCCGACCAGCTGGCCGCGGTTGCCCCAGACAGTGAGGCCCTCGGCTCCCGCGGACGCCATGGTGATCTGCTTCGAGCCGGCCTGCTGGCGGCAGCGGTCGATCGCCTCGGCGACCAGCGTCTCCACCTTGACGGGCTCGGCGTCCTCCAGCGGGTCGTCGTTCTGCACCCGGGAGAGGTCGATGAGCTCCTGGACGAGGTTGGTCAGCCGGGTGGCCTCGATCTGCATCCGCCCGGCGAACCGCTCCACCGCCTCCGGGTCGTCGGAGGCGTCCATGACCGCTTCGGAGAGCAGGGAGAGCGCTCCGGTCGGCGTCTTCAGCTCGTGGCTGACGTTGGCGACGAAGTCGCGCCGTACCGCTTCTATCCGGCGGGCCTCGGTGAGGTCCTCGACCAGCAGCAGCACCAGCCGCGAGCCCAGTGGGGCGACCCGGGCGGAGACCGCGAGGGTGTCCCCCCGGCCCGTGCCGCGCCGTGGCAGATCCAGCTCGCCCTGTCGTATCTCTCCGTCCCGCCGGGTGTCCCTGGCCATGTTGAGCATCGGCTCGACGGCCAGCCGGCCGCCTCGGACCAGGCCCAGGGCATACGCCGCCGAGCTGGCCTTCACCACTCCGTCGCTCTCGTCGAGGACGACGGCGGAGGAGCTGAGTACGGAGAGGACGGTGTCCACTCCGGGGGGCAGGGCCGCGTTGCCGTCCGGCCGGAGCGACGTACGCGTGGGCCGTTTCAGGTCGCGCTCGCTCCAGCGGAACGCCAGCATGGCGATCACACCGGTCAACAGCCCGGCGATCGCTGCAGCCGCGGCGACCGCCGCGTTCACGTCCATGCTTCAAGGTTATGCGGGTGCGACGACTCCCTCCCAGCCGTCCGAGTGCCATCTCGAACACTCGTCGCCCAGAGTTCATCGAGGGGTAGGAGCCGGTTCACTTAGGGGGTTGGATCCGGACGCGTTCCGGCCCCACCGTGTAACCGTGGGGGTCGGTCCGAGACCCCGGCCTCAGTTCGGAACTGGAGAGGGACTTCCCATGCGCGACGCTTACCACGAGGAACTCGATTCGATCGGAGAAGGCCTGGTCGAGATGGCCCGGCTGGTCGGCTCGGCGATCGGGCGGGCGACCACGTCCATGCTCGACGCCGACCTGGCGCTGGCGGAGACCGTGATCGCCGGCGACCAGAAGGTCGACGACCTCCAGCACGACCTGGAGGCCCGCGCCATCGCGCTCCTCGCCCGCCAGCAGCCGGTGGCGACCGACCTGCGCATCGTGGTGACCTCGCTGCGGATGAGCGCCGACCTGGAGCGCTCGGGCGACCTCGCCCAGCACGTGGCGAAGCTGGCCCGGCTGCGCTTCCCGCAGGCGGCGGTCCCGAACGACCTGCACGCCACCATTCTGGAGATGGGCCAGCTCGCCCAGCGCCTGATGGCCAAGGCGGCCGAGGTCATCATCACCAAGGACGTCGATCTGGCGCTCCAGCTGGAGCAGGACGACGACGAGATGGACCTGCTGCACCGCACGTTGTTCCAGCACCTGATGGACGACCGCTGGAAGCACGGCATCGAGACGGCCGTCGACGTGACCCTGCTGGGCCGCTACTACGAGCGCTTCGCCGACCACGCGGTGTCGGTCGCCAAGCGGGTCGTCTACCTGGTGACGGGCGAGCACGCGGACGAGATCCAGGCGGCGGCCCCGGTCGAGGGCGCCTGACGGCCACTCCGGCGGTCCCGGCGGTTCCCGCCGCCCCGGCAGTCACTGACGTACCGGAGTATCAACGGCGCACGCGGGTCGCACTCATGTTCCCGCACGTGTGCGCTGTTGATGCGCCCGCCGGGATGGGCATGCAATGGGGCGGGGGCGGTGCCATGGCCGTGAGCGGTGGGTCATGCCGTACGTCCCCGGCGGCGGCGCACCGGCGTCCGCCGCCCAGCCGTATGCCCTGAGGAGGAACCATGGCCGATTCCCCCACGACCGAACCCCAGCGGGAGACCCCGACCGAAGTGGTGCGCGGAGCCGCGCTCGGCGCCTGCGGCTGCGGACCGGGCTGCGGGTGCGGCTGCCAGTCCGGTGCCCCGTGCCAGTGCGGCGGCTGCTCCGGCTGACCCGCGCCGCGTACGTACGTACGGTGCCCGCCCGGCTTCTCCTCCGGGCGGGCACCGTACGCGCGATCCCGCTCCCCCGGATCAGCCCGCCCGCTCCACCGCCGCGGCGGGTACGGCCTCCGGCTCTGCCTGGTCCGGCCGGGCCCCGGCCGGTACGGGCGCGGGCCCGGGCAGGACGTCCGCCACCGTGTGCTCCTCGCGCGGCAGATTGCGCATCAGCAGCCAGTAGCCGAGGCCGGCGACCGTGCCGATCACGGCGCAGGCGGCCCAGAGCCAGGCGGCGCCGTAGTGGTCGATCACGAAGCCGGACATCAGCGGGGCGACGAGCGCGGCCACCGACCAGGACATCGTGTACATGCCCTGGTAGCGGCCCCGGCCCCGGACGGGCGACAACTGCACGACCAGGCTCGTCTGCGTGGGCGCGTTCACGATCTCGGCCAGGGTCCACACGCACACCGTCAGGGCGTACGCCGCGACGGACCCGGCGAAGGCCGTCAGCCCGAAGCCGTACCCGGCGAGCAGCGAGGAGATGATCAGCAGCCGGCGCGGGTCGCGGTGCTGGATGTAGCGGGTGACGGGGATCTGGAGGACCACGATCAGCACGCCGTTGACGGCGATGGCGGTACCGAAGTCGGAGCTGGAGAGCCCGTCCGTACCCATCGCCACCGGCAGCCCCACGTACCCCTGCTGGAAGATGAGCGCCACCAGGAACGACAGCCCCACGACACCCATGTAGCGCCCGTCGCGCAGGACGGTGGTCAGCCGCACCTCGTCCTTGGGCCGCTTGCCGCCGACGGTCTTCACGGCCGCTTCCTCGGGCCGTGACTCCGGCACCTTCAGGAAGACGAGAACGGCGCACACGAGCGTCATCAGGGCCTCGCCGATGAAGCCGGCGAGGTAGCTGTACTCGGCGATGAAGCCGGCCCCGGCGGAGGAGATCGCGAAGCCGAGGTTGATGGCCCAGTAGTTGAGCGAGAAGGCACGCACGCGGTCCTTCGGGGGCACGATGTCCGCCATCATCGCCTGGACGGCGGGGCGGGAGGCGTTGCTCGCCATGCCGACGAAGAACGCCACGGCGCCGATGGCGAAGGGGTGCACCATGAACCCGAGCACCGCCACCGACACCGCGGTGGAGAGCTGCGCGATCAGCATGGTGGGCCGCCGCCCGAGCCGGTCGGTCATCACGCCCGCGCCGAGCGAGGAGATGACCCCGCCGAGGCCGTGGAGGGCGGCGACGAGACCGGCGTACGACGCGGAGTAGCCCCGGTCCAGGGTCAGGTACAGGGCCATGAAGGTCGCGACGAACGCGCCGAGGCGGTTGACGAGGGTGCTGGTCCACAGCCACCAGAACTCGCGGGGCATCCCGGAGACGGTCTCGCGGGCGGCTGTGCGCAGACCGGCGACGGACATAAGGATTCCCCCCACGGGACGTACGGAACGAGGCCTCGGGTAACACCCCCGACAACGTCCGAGACATTACGAAGGCCGGCTCCCCGCCCGCCACTGGATTGACGTCCCCCGTCAATCGTCCGCCCGGCGGGCCCTCCGGCCCGGGCCCTGTCCGCGTTACGGGCGGGCCCCCGGCCCGGGCCCTGTCCGCGTCACGGGCGGGCCCCCGGCCCGGGCCCTGTCCGCGTTACGGGCGGGCGCGCGGACCCCGCAAGGGTTCGATTACGCTCGGACTCATGGCCGACGCACCGTACAAGCTGATCCTCCTCCGCCACGGCGAGAGCGAATGGAACGCGAAGAACCTGTTCACCGGTTGGGTGGACGTCAACCTCACCGAAAAGGGCGAGAAGGAAGCAGTCCGCGGCGGTGAGCTGCTCAAGGACGCCGGTCTGCTCCCCGACGTCCTGCACACCTCCCTCCAGCGCCGCGCGATCCGGACCGCCCAGCTGGCCCTGGAGTCCGCCGACCGCCTCTGGATCCCGGTCCGCCGCTCCTGGCGCCTCAACGAGCGCCACTACGGCGCGCTCCAGGGCAAGGACAAGGCGCAGACGCTCGCCGAGTTCGGCGAGGAGCAGTTCATGCTGTGGCGCCGCTCGTACGACACCCCGCCGCCGCCGCTGGACCGCGACGCCGAGTACAGCCAGTTCGACGACCCGCGCTACGCGACGCTCCCCCCGGAGCTGCGCCCGGACACGGAGTGCCTGAAGGACGTCGTCGTCCGCATGCTCCCGTACTGGTTCGACAGCATCGTCCCGGACCTCCTCACGGGCCGCACGGTCCTGGTCGCCGCCCATGGCAACAGCCTCCGCGGTCTGGTGAAGCACCTGGACGGCATCTCGGACGAGGAGATCTCGGGCCTCAACATCCCGACGGGCATCCCTCTCTCCTACGAGCTCGACGCCGACTTCAAGCCGCTGAAGCCGGGCGGCACGTACCTGGACCCGGACGCGGCGAAGGCCGCCATCGAGGCCGTGAAGAACCAGGGCAAGAAGAAGTAGCCCTCGTCTCCTCCGGCTCAGCCGAGCCCCCCACCTGCGGTTTTCCGCCTGGTGGGGGGCTCGTTCGTGCGGTCGTTCAGCCGATGCCACTCACGTCCGGTCGGGCGCCCCGAGGCGGCTGGGCCGCGCCCGGCCCCGCTGTCTCAGGTCGCCGGCTTGCGCCAGACCGAGATGTGCTTGGCGGAGTCCTGGCCGAACGGCGTCCCGCCCCAGTCCTCGACCCGCTGTTCCAGCTCCAGCCCGGCGATGCGGGCCATCAGGTCCAGCTCCGCCGGCCAGGCGTAGCGGTGCCGGGAGTTGGCGCGGCGGTAGTGGCCGTCCTCGCCGTCGCGGGTGAAGTGGTGCGAGACGAGGATCTGCTCGACCAGGTCGAAGGTGTCGAAGCCGAGATGCCGCTCGGACACGTCGAACGGCACCGCGACCTGGCCCGGGGGCAGGAACCGCAGGGGCGGAACGCCCAGTTCGATGACGAACCGGCCGCCGGGCGCGAGATGGCGGGCCGCGTTGCGGAAGCACTCGACCTGCTCGTCCTGGGTGAGGAGGTTCGAGATGGTGTTGTAGACGAGGTACACCAGGGTGAACTCGCCGGGGACGACCGTGGTGGCCATGTCCCCGATGGTCACCGGGAGGGTGTTCGCGTCGACCTTGCGGCGGAGTACCGCCGCCATCGGTTCGGACAGTTCGATACCCGCCACCGGCACGCCGCGCTCCCGGAGCGGCACGCCCACGCGGCCGGTCCCGATGGCGAACTCCAGGGCCCTGCCGGATCCGGCGAGCCGGGCGAGGAAGTCAAGGGTCGGTTCGAGGGCGGCGGCCGAGGAGTTCTCGGCCTCCTCGGCGTCGTAGCGGTCGGCGGTCTCTCGGCTCCACAGTTCGCTGCTCGTCACGGGCGACCACTCTGCCGGGTGGCCGGGGGCTCTGTCGACGCGATTGATGGCGGCCGGCTCCCCGTGCGTGAGCTACGGATACGCGTCCCATGTACGGGTGTTGGCGGAGGAGTCCGGGCAAGTCCGCAGTTCCGGGAGGACGCGTTGTCAGTGCCCCCTGCCACCATAATCATTATGGCGACCTACCTGCTCACCGACATCGAACAGGCGCTCCGCGACAGTTGGAGCGCCGAGACCTGCACCCCGGAGTACCGGGACCGCTGGACGCCGGACAATCCGGCGCGGGACCAGTGCGGGGTGACCGCCATGGTGCTCAACGACCTGCTCGGCGGGGAGCTGATCCGGGGCGAGGTCCATGTCGACGGGGTGCGCACCGACTTCCACTGGTGGAACCGCCTGGGCCCGGGCGTGGAAATAGACCTGACCCGGGAGCAGTTCGGGCCGGAGGAGGTCGTCGTCGGTGGTGACGTCATCGTCAGGCCGCCCGTCAGCGAGTGGCGGCGGCTTCAGGAGGAATACGCGATCCTGCGCGACCGGGTCGCGGAGCGGCTCGGGCGGGACTGAGAGCCCGGTGGCGGTCCGTGCGGTGCCGCGCCGCCGTCGGGCCATGGGGCCGGGCCGGGGCGCAGCTTCGGCGCACCCCGTCCGGCCGCCGCGTGGTTGCCGGGTCCCGCAGCGAGGTCGCCTCGTCGTATCCCGTTCCGTCGCCGTGTAGTTGCGGCGTACCCGGCCCGCCGCCGCACGGCTGCGGCGCGCCCCCGGTCCGTGCCCGATCCGTGACCCCGCCGGGGCCGCCGAAGTGCCCCTCGCACGCACTACGGTGGGCCCATGCCGTCCGTGTGCTTCCAGGGCAAGGAGATCGAGGAGAGCGATCATGGGTGAGTCTCTGAAGACCTTCGTCGGCGGTGCCGAGGTCGAGGTGCCCAACAGCATCCCGGCCATCCGGGCCGCGCTGCCCAAGGAGAGACGCGAGGAGTTCGATTCCGCGATCAACGAGGCCGGGGTGCACGAGATTCAGGCCGTCATGCGGCACTGGATGCTGGAGGCCGTCCCCGACCCCGAGGCCGAGAAGATCCTGGACCGGCTGGCGCAGGACGAGGCCGAGAGGCGGAGCGTCGCTTGAGCTTCCGCATCTCCTACGCACCGCCCGCCGACGACACCCTGGCCAAGATGCGCGGCGGCCAGGTCTTCCGCGACGAGATGGCCCGCACCCTCGGTGAGGAGCCGTACGGCCACGCGTCCTCCGCCGTCAAGAGCGAACAGGACCGGCGTGAGGCGACCGTCTCCGGGGCCATCGTCCTCTACTACGTCTCCCGGTCCGTCCTGACCGTCACCGTCGTCCGCCTCGTCCCCCTGCCCTGACCCCACCCGAGGGGCGGGCGGGGAGGGCAGGGGCGCGGCCTCCGTACGTCAGGCGAGCTTCTTGTCCTGTGCCGCCACGACCTCGACCGGTACCTCGAACTTCACGTCGCCGCCCGCCGCCGCCAGGTTGAAGGAGAAGAACGTCGCCACGGTGGCCTCCTTGCGCAGCGCCACCAGCTTGAACGGGGCCGTGTCGCCGTCGTCCTCGGAGGTGACCGTCCAGGCCGCGGCCTCGTCGCCGCCGGTGACCTTCTCCTCGGCGATCGAGGCGACCTTCGTCGGCGTACCCGCGACCGTGGCGGTGAAGCCGCCCGCGCAGTCGGCCGCGGCCTTCTTCAGCGCGGCGAACGCGTCCGGGCCCGCCGTCCCCTCGTACGAGTGCAGGGCGACGAACGTGGACGTCAGGTCGAAGGCGTCCTTGAACGCCTCCCCGGCTTCGCCTTCCGCCATGTCCTCCAGCGACTTCTTCTTGCCGTCGGTCTTCGGCTCGTCGATCACCTTGCGCTTCGTGGTGGCCACCGAACCCTTCTGCGCCACGCCGAACATGGCGTGGGCGACCGGCAGACAGCCTTCCTTGTCGACCGTGACGCCGTCCGCCGGGACCTCGTCGGCCGGGCCGGCCTTGGTGACCTTGCGGCCCTCCACGTCGCCCTGGGCGAGGGTGGCCTTCTCCAGCTCGGCGGCGGTGAGCGCCTCGGCCGGGGCCTTCGGGGCCGAACTGCTGCCGCTCGACGCGCCCTTGTCGTCCTTCCCGTCCTTCTTGTCGGCGTCCGACGTGGAGCCGCAGGCGGTGGCCAGCAGGGTGAGGGCTGCCGCGGAGGCGGCGAGGGCGGTACGGCGTACGGCAGTGGCGCGCATGGTTCTACTTCCTGCAATCTCCGGATCGGGGGCAACCGCCCTCCCCGATGCGGCACTTCGACACCGTCTGGGACGGGCCGTCGCAGTGATCCACACCTTACGATCGAACCTGTGAGCGATGCCCGGCCCAGTGGCACCCTCCGGTGATCGTGATTCTGCTGTGACCACCCTGTGAACACACTGTGGGGCGGCTCCGTACAACCCCGCCGCGCAGGCCGTCGGCCCGCGTCGCCTGTTCACAGAGAGCCGCCGGGGCGATCGGCAGAAGACGGGCGTCAGCTGTCGGACGAACCCCGGGTCAGATGACTGAACGCGTCCAGGTTCCGGGTGGACTCGCCGCGCGACACCCGCCACGCGTACTCCTTGCGGATCGAGCTCGCGAAACCGAGCTCCAGGAGGGTGTTGAACGCCCCGTCGGCCGCTTCGAGCACCACGCCGAGCAGCCGGTCCAGCTCCTCGGGGGTGACCACCGACAGCGGCAGCTTGCCGACCAGGTAGACGTCGCCGAGCGAGTCGATCGCGTAACTCACCCCGAACAGGCGGAGGTTGCGCTCCAGCAGCCAGCGGTGCACCTCGGCGTCGTTCTCGTCGGGGTGCCGGACGACGAACGCGTTGAGGGAGAGGGAGTGCTTGCCGACGATCAGCGAGCAGGTTGTCGACAACTTGCGGGTGCCGGGCAGGGTCACGACGTAGTTGCCGTGCTCCGGGCTCTCCCATACGAGCCCGGCGTCGTTCAGCGTCGCCTCGATGACCTGGGCCGCTGCGGTTTCGTCCGGTACGTCAGCCATGCAGCGAGCGTACGACAGGAGTGCCCCGCGCACGCCACGGGACCGAGCGCACGACAGGGGTGCCCCCGCACGGCACGGGACCGAGCGCACGACAGGGGTACCCCCCGCACGCCACGGGACCGCGCGTACGACAGGGGTGCCCCCCGCACGGCACGGGACCGCGCGTACGACAGGGGTGCCCCCCGCACGGCACGGGACCGGCGACGCCCGCCCCACGAACGGGGGCAGCCCCGACCGTGCTCAGCCGTGGTGCACCCGGGCCCGGCGGCGGTGGTCGCAGAGCGCGGCCGTGTACACGTCGGCGGTCGCCGAGGCGGCCGTGTCCCAGCCGAAGGACTCGGCGTGCGCCGCGGCGGCCGCCCCCATCCGCTCGACCAGCTCCGGTGCGTCCGCGAACCGCCCGAGCGCGCGGGCGTACGCCTCCGGTTCGTGCCCCTGCACCAGGAAGCCGCCGACCCCGTCGCGCACCGCCACCGGCAGCCCGCCCACGGCGGCGGCGACCACCGGGGTGCCGGTCGCCTGCGCCTCTATGGCGACCAGCCCGAAGGACTCGCTGTACGACGGCATGACCAGCACCGACGCGGCCCGGAACCAGTCGGCGAGCCGGTCCTGGCCCACCGGCGGATGGAACCGCACGACGTCGGCGATGCCGAGGCGGGCGGCCAGCTTCTGGAGGCCCTCGGGCTTGGCGAGTCCGCTGCCGCTCGGGCCACCGACCACCGGCACGACGATGCGGGACCGCAGGGACGGTTCCCGGTCCAGCAGCACCGCCACGGCGCGCAGCAGCACGTCCGGGGCCTTCAGCGGCTGGATACGGCCCGCGAAGAGCGGGATCAGCGCGTCCTGCGGCAGACCGAGCCTGGCCCGCGCGGCGGCGCGGCCGTCGGCCGGGCGGAAGCGGTCCAGGTTGACGCCGGGGTGCACGACGGCGACCGCGGCGGGATCCGCGTCGTAGAAGCGGACGAGCTCGTCGGCCTCCTCGGTGGTGTTGGCGATCAGCCGGTCGGAGGCGTTCACGATCTGGGTCTCGCCGATGACCCGGGCGGCCGGCTCGGGGGCGTCGCCCTCGGCGAGCGCGGCGTTCTTGACCTTGGCCATGGTGTGCATGGCGTGCACGAGCGGGACGCCCCAGCGCTGGGCGGCGAGCCAGCCGACCTGGCCGGAGAGCCAGTAGTGGGAGTGCACGAGGTCGTAGTAGCCGGGGCGCTGGCCGGCCCAGGCCTGCATCACGCCGTGCGTGAAGGCGCAGAGCTGGGCGGGCAGCTCCTCCTTGGCGAGCCCCTCGTACGGGCCGGCGTCGACGTGCCGGACCAGGACACCGGGCGCCAGCTCGACCGCGGGGGCCAGCGAGCCGGTGGTGGCCCGGGTGAATATCTCGACCTCGATGTTGATCGCGGCGAGACGCTTGGCCAGTTCGACGATGTAGACGTTCATCCCGCCCGCGTCGCCCGTGCCGGGCTGGTGGAGCGGGGACGTGTGCACGGAGAGCATCGCGACGCGGCGTGGCTTGCGGGAGGTCCCGGAGAGGCCTCCGGGAAACCTGAGGCGCGCGGCCGTGCGGGTGGAGCCGAGCCGGGAGACGTACTGGCTCACCTCGTCGGTCCTCCTCGATCGGGGCATGCTGACCGGAGGGCACGGGGGTCCTCCGAAGGGCGAGAACAGTGGAATCCCGCCTTTCATTTCCGCTTTGCCAAATCATTACGTTGTCGGGCGGCGCGTCGCACGGCGACGGCGGGGCCTGCGGGCATCGGCCCCGGCCCGGAGGCCCCACCGGGCCGACCCGCCCCGTCGCATACGCTCGACCCATGCGCCAGCGCCCCATCGGCACCGCCACCCGCGGGACCACCAACCCGAACCGGCTGCGCCGCATGGACCGCTGGATCGCCGACGCGCACGGCCCCGCCCTGCGCCGCGCCGGTACGCCGGTCGCCGTCGACCTCGGGTACGGGGCGGCCCCCTGGACCGCGGTCGAGCTGCTCGACCGCCTGCGCACCGCCGAGCCGCGCACCGTGGTGGCGGGCATCGAGATCGACCCGGAGCGGGTCGCCGCCGCGCAGCCGTACGCCCGGGAGGGCCTCACCTTCGTGCACGGCGGCTTCGAGGTCCCGCTGGACACCCGGCCCCTGCTCATCCGGGCGGCGAACGTGCTGCGCCAGTACGACGAGGACCAGGTCGCCGAGGTCTGGGCACGGCTGTGCTCCCGCCTCGCCCCGGACGGGCTCCTGGTGGAGGGGACCTGTGACGAGATCGGGCGGCGGCACGTCTGGGTGGCCCTGGGGCCCGGGGGCCCGCGCACGGTCACCTTCGCGACCCGTCTCGGCTCGCTGGAGCGCCCGTCGGACCTCGCGGAACGCCTGCCGAAGGCGCTGATCCACCGCAACGTGCCGGGCGAGCCGGTCCACGCGTTCCTGCGGGACTTCGACCGGGCCTGGGCGACGGCCTCCCCGTACGCCTCGCTCGGCGCGCGACAGCGCTGGATCGCGGCGGTGCGGGCGGTGTCGGCGGACTGGCCGGTGGCGGACGGGGTACGGCGGTGGCGGCAGGGCGAGATCACCGTGCCGTGGGACGCACTCCGGCCCAACAGCCACTGAGCCGTGGCCCGGAAGGGCAGAAATCCTCCGCTCCGGGAACGCCTCGGGGGCATCGTTCGTCCCAGTGAGGGGAGAAGGCGCAGGTCGAGGCGGAGAGCGAGCCGGGCAGGCCCGGGGGGAATCATGACGAAGCAGCCCTGCGGGGGCGATATGTGACGCGGCAGGTGCCGTCGGCCTCTGTTGCTTTACGGGGCGACATGGCACGATCGCGACGTTGCCGAAAAGTTACTGACGGTAAGTCAGATGCACGGTATCCGCATTCTGTTGCTTCCCGGATGCACGGCATTCCTGGCCTTCGTCACCTCTATTGCTTTCATCATCTTCGCCACCTTCGCCGTCTTCGCCACCTTCGCCGTCTTCGTCACCTTCGCCGTCTTCATCATCCTCATCGCCTTCATCGCCTTCATCAACTTTGCCGCCTTCGTCCGGAGGCGGGCCCGGAGTAACCACCCGGAGGGGGAGCTCGTGAACCGACGCCACTGCGCCACTGCCGCCATCACGCTGGTCTGTGCGCTGGCCCTGCTGACGTCCACGGGACAGGCCGTGGCCGCCCCGGTGCCGGAGCCTTCGCCCGCCCCGTCCTCCTCCACCGGCTCGCCGCCGCGCTACTCCAACGCGGACCTGGAAAAGGTCCGCGAGCAGATCGACACGCTGTACCGGAAGGCGGGTGCGGCGACGGACGCGTACAACCTCGCCGAGGAGCAGACGAAGAAGCAGTCCGGCGAGATCGTGAAGCTGGCCAAGGCGATCGTCGACGGCCAGGCGAGCATCGCCGCCCTGAAGGACCGGGCCGGGGCCCAGGCCCGCGAGCAGTACCGCAACGGCGGCCTGCCGCCCGGCGCGCAGCTGGCCCTGAGCAACGACCCGAAGCTCTTCCTGGACGGGCTCAACAAGGTCCGCCAGAGCCAGCAGGCCTCCAAGTCGCTCATGACCGAGCTGACCCAGACGCAGGAGGACCTGGAGACGTACACCCAGGACGCCAGCGCGAACTGGGAGAAGCTGGAGACGATCCGGGTCAAGCAGGCCAAGGCCAAGAAGAAGATCAACGCCCAGATCAAGGCGGCGGAGAAGCTCGAATCGCAGCTGGAGGAGAAGGAGCGCGACCGGCTCCGCCAGCTGGAGCGGAACGCCGCCGACAAGGCGCAGACCGCCTGGCTCTCCTCCGGCACCGTCAAGGACGTCAGCGGCGAGGCGAGCGAGAGCGGAGCGGTGGCGGTGGCCTTCGCGACGGCCCAGATAGGCAAGCCTTACGTCTGGGGAGCCGAGGGCCCCGGTTCGTACGACTGCTCCGGGCTGACCTCGCAGGCGTGGCTGGCGGCGAAGCGCCCGATCCCGCGCACCTCGCAGGAGCAGTGGCGGCTGCTGCCGCGCATCGACATCCGGGACATGCGCCCCGGCGACCTGATCATTTACCACGCCGACGCCAGCCATGTCGGGATGTACGTCGGCGACGGCTCGATCGTCCACGCGCCGCGCCCCGGCCGTAACGTCACGCTGGCGGGCGCGGGCACGATGAAGATCCTCGGCGTGGTCCGCCCGGACAAGTAGGGCCGACCGCGCACGCGGGGCCGGGGCGTGTGTGCGGGACCGGGGCGTGTGCGGAGGGCCGGGGCGCGTACGGAGGACTGGGGCGCGTACGGAGGGCCGGGGCGCGTACGCAGGACCGACCGCGTACGCGGAACCGGGGCGCGTACGCGGGACCGAGGCACGTGCGCAGGACCGGACCGCTACGCAGGCCCGGGGCGCGTCGTAGGCAGGACCGGGGCGGCCCGGGCGGCGGGGACGCGACCCTGCGGCCCCGTGAGCGGGGCCACGTGACCGGGGCCACGCCCCCACTCGTGGGCGCGTGATGTTTGTCATGTGCGCTTCCCCGCCGTCAGGGTGGCCCGTCGCGCCGGATCCGTGCCGGGACGCGGCTTATGGCGGCACACACGGCGGGGGCCGGCCCCGTTGCGCCATTCCGTTCCCCCGTCGCGGACCGCTATCGTCCCCGACTGGCGGATCGTCGATCGTCGACCCGCCGCGCCCTCGGGGGGAGGGAAGGAAACTCGAACCGATGCCCGTACCCGTACCTCAGCAGCGATCCGTTCCCGCTGCGGAGACCTCGCACAGCGACCTCACCCTGCTGGTGATCGAGGACGACCCGGCGGGCACCACCATCACCGTCCCCGAACTCTCGGCAGCCGCCGGGACCCGGGTCCGTGTCCGTACCGCCCGCAACCTCACCGAGGCCGCGCGGCTGCTCACCGACGACGTCGACTGCATCCTGCTGGACCTGGCGCTGCCCCTCACGGGCGGCGGGACCGGCCCCGGCACGCCCCCCGTCGGCACAGGGACGGCCGACGCCGGGACGTCCGGCCACGGGATGTCCACCACCGGCGCGGCCGGCCGCGGTTCCCTGCCCGAGCCCGTCTCCGGGCGGGCCGACGAGCTGGCGGCCCTCACCCACGTACTCCGCATCGCACCGCTGCACGCGGTCCTCGCGCTGACCGCGCAGGACGACACGGAGCTGGCGGCCGAGGCGGTCCGGGTCGGGGCGCAGGACTACCTCTTCCGGGGCGAGCTGGACGCGCGCGTCCTCAGCCGCGCCATCCGGTATGCCGTGGAGCGCAAGCGCGCCGACATCGCCCAGCACCAGCTGACCGAGTCCCGGCTGCGCGCCCAGGAGAACGCGCGCCTGGAACGCGGCCTGCTCCCCACCCCGCTGCTGGACGGCTCCGGCCTGAGCTTCGCCGCCCGCTACCGCCCCGGCCGCAGCCGTGCCCTCCTCGGCGGCGACTTCTACGACGTCGTCCGCACCCCGGACGGCACGGTGCACGCGATGATCGGCGACGTCTGCGGGCACGGCCCGGACGAGGCGGCGCTCGGTGTCGAGCTGCGGATCGCCTGGCGGGCGCTGACCCTGGCCGGGCTGTGCGGGGACGAGCTGCTCTCCACGCTCCAGCAGGTGCTGGAGCACGAACGCCAGAGCGAGGAGATCTTCGCGACGCTCTGCACGGTGGACATCACGCCCGACGGGCGACGGGCCGGCCTCTGCCTGGCCGGGCATCCCGCACCGCTGCTCGCCCGCCACGGCCTGCCCGCCCGGCTGCTCCCGTACGAGGACGGCGGCCCGGCGCTGGGGCTGCTGCCGCGGGCCCGGTGGCCGCGCCGTCAGGTCGAGCTGGGCGGCGCCTGGAGCCTGATGCTGTACACGGACGGGCTCATCGAGGGGCGCGTGGGGACCGGCGGCAGCGAGCGGCTCGGCCAGGACGGCATGGTCGCGATGGTCAACAGCCGGCTGGAACAGGGGCTGGCGGGCGAGGAGCTGCTGGAGGCGGCGGTCGCCGAGGTGCGGGAGCTGAACGGCGGCGAACTGACCGACGACGTGGCGGTCCTGCTGCTGGGCCGCGATCCGGAGCGGATACGACGATGGGGCGGCAGCGCACCGCGCTCCCACCCCGCGTCCGTCGGCCGGCCGCCGTGCCCGCCCCCGAGGGCGGCGAGGGCTCAGCGCCCGCCGTTGTAGGGACCGTACGGGCCGTCGCTGCTGGAGCCGCCGCTGCGGCCACCGCCGCCGGAGACCGCCTTGAGCGCGGGACGCACGTCGACCATGAACACGATCGACGCGACCACGCCCGCGAGCTGCAGGAACAGCATCGGGATGAGCAGGTTCACGGCGACGGCGACGCCGAGGATCACCAGCCAGAAGGACTTCTTCTTCTTGTCGGCGGCACGGTAGGCGTCCTCACGGGCGGTCGCCGCGAAGACGAACGCGACCACGGCCAGCACCAGCATCGCCAGGTAGAGCAGCTGGAGGAGCGAGCCGAACGCTGAGAGCAACATGGTGTGTACCGCCTAGTAAGTGGAGGAGCGCCCTGCGGCCGGAAGGGCCAAGGTACCGGGACAACGAGCCGGCCACCCGTAAAGGTGCCCGCCCCGCGTCCCGGTCACGCGTCCCGCGTACCTCGGCCGGGAAGAACCCGTGGAACCCGTGGGGGTCACTTGTCGGCGGGCGGCGGGGTCTTCCTGGCCGCGGGCTTGCGCGGCGCGGGGGTCTTCTTCGCGGGCGCGGCCTTGGCATCGGCGGACTTCACCGGGGCGACGGGCTTGGCCTCGGCGGGAGCGGACTTCGACGCGGCGGGAGAGGCCTTCGTGGCGGCGGGCTTGGCGGCGGGCGCGGCCTTGGCCTCGGTCTTCGGCTCCGCGGTCTTGGGCTCCGCGGTCTTGGGCTCCGTGGTCTTGGGCTCCGTGGTCTTGGGCTCCGCCTCGATGACGGTGGCGATCTCGACGATCTCCTCCGCCGTCTCGCCGCGCCAGGTCCGTACGGTCTGCTCGCCGTGCTCGGCGACCTTCTCGTACGTCTCCCGGGCCCTGATCGCGTACTCGGCGGCGACGCCCACACTGCGGAGCGCCAGGTCCTGAGCGGTCTCGCCCAGCTTCTTCAGGTCGGCGGCGTCGAACGAGCCGAACACCTCGGTGACCTTCGCCTGCACGGTGGCCTGGGCCTCCTTGGCCTGCGTGGTCACCTTCTCCTGCACGGCCTTGGGGTCGGTGTTGCGTACGGCGTCGATCCGCTCGGGCGCCTCGGCCCGCAGCTGCTCGATCAGCGCCGGGACCTTGCGCGCCTGCTGCACGGCCAGGTCGGCCGTGCCGGCGGCGAAGTAGAGGGGGGTGGGGTCGGTGAGGGTCTTGCGCAGGTCATCGGTGATGGCCATGACTGTGGTCCTCCCGGATCATCAGAACCAGCTGTTCAGCTGTGAGGGTCTTGGTCGTCGGTGGCGCCCGCACCGGCGTCGTCGCCGTTACGGGGCCCGGCATCGCCGCCCGTGCCGGCGCCGGCATCCGTTTTCCCGTCCGCGTCGGGGCCGGGGACGAATCCGTTCTCGCGGCGGAAGGAGTCGTAGATCTGCAGCAGCACGTTCTTCTGCCGCTCGTTGATCGACGGATCGGCCAGAATGACCGCCCGCGTCTCCAGCTCCTCCCGCTCCCGCTCGTCGAGGATCCCCGCACGGACGTACAGGGTCTCGGCCGAGATCCGCAGCGCCTTGGCGACCTGCTGGAGCACGTCCGCACTGGGCTTGCGCAGACCGCGCTCGATCTGACTGAGATACGGGTTCGACACCCCGGTCGCATCGGCGAGCTGCCGCAGCGAGAGCTGCGCCGCACGGCGCTGTTCCCGCAGGTACTCACCGAGATTGCCGACGTTGAGTGATGCCATGACCCGATAGTGCAACACCCTTGCTAACTTTTGCAAGCACATGCTTGCAAAAGTGTCGCGCGCCACTGCCGGAGCAGAAGGGTCCTCGGCTACGGGGGCTGTTCGGTCTCTGCCGACCTGTGCATGCCCGCTGTGGACGGCGGGCTGCACGCCGGTCGTCTCGGTGATCTTGGCGAAGGCGGCGAACGCCGTGCGCGACGGCGCGACAGCGTGGAGATGTACGCGCGCGGCGCGCTCGTCGCGGATCTCGTCAGCGAGGAAGTCGACCCTCGGATTCGCGTGATGCGCATCACGCGAACACTCGGAGGGGCCAGGCACCTGAAGGTGATGTTAGAGCGCTCTGGTGTCCCTCTGCCCCTCGGGCAGAGGTCTCGATCGTGAAGGACAACCGCAGTGAGCAAACCCAAGCGCTGGCGAAAGGCTGACCAGGAGCCGCACACCCTGGGTGAGCCCTCGGCCTCGCTGTCCCCGCTGGCTCAGGAGCAGTGGGAGGAAGTCAGGCGTAACGAGAAGTCCCTCCGCCGGTACACCCGCGCGTGGGCTACGGCCGAACACGAGACCGGGGTCTTCGTGAAAGCCGAGGAGAGCCTGCACAGGAAGCTGGAGAACAGCGGTCCCGTCGAGGGCAGCGTGCTCGCCTATATGAAGACGATCTGCAAGCGCGAGGCGGGCCAGCACCGCAAGAAGATCGCGGAGCAGCACAAGCGCGCGCTCCTCGTCGGGGACGACACCTACCTCTTGGACACCGAGGACTCGGCCACCGCCGAGGACATCGTGGTGCTGAAGGAGATCCGGGAGTCGCTGAACAAGAAGCTGCCGCTCCTCAGAAAGGTGCTCAGCGACCAGCAGTACGTGGTCTTCCTGCTCGCCGAGGCCGAAGGCATGAACTCCGTCGAGATCAGCGAGGCGTTGGACGGCACGGTGTCGCCGGGCGCGGTCCGCCAGTCGTTGAAGGCGGCCCGGGACAAGCTGAAGCGCCCCGCGATCCGGGCGCGTCTGGGGGTGTCGCCCCTGGCGGAGTAACCGTTCCCTCGGGTGCACGGGACGGTCAGCCGGCCGACGTTCCGCGCACACCGAGGGTGGGTTGCTTCACCCGCCGCTCGTGAAGGAGAGAACGAGAGATGGAAATGACGAAACGCCGCCCCAGGGCGAGCTTCACGCTATGGGTCGGATCACATGTGGCCCTCGCCTGGGCCAGGGTCGTGCACCTGATCGACCGAGTCCTGCTGTTCTTGACGCCGACGCCGACGCCGACGCCGCGGAAGCGGCCGGAGCGTCACTCAGTGATGACCTTGGTCGCGCTCACGGCACTGTTCACCTCGCGGGGGACGCCGGAGGCGGCACACAGGAACAGCTGAGCCGCTGAATCGGGCCGGGGTTCTCCTCACACGGGAGGGCCCCGGCCCGCTGATGTATGTGCCGGCACGCAACGTGCGGGGCCGGGCTCGTGGTGGGCCCGGGTAGAGGGGCCGCTCGGGTAGCGGGCGCCCTGGACTGAGGGGCCAGTACCAGTGCACGTCACGTTCGACTTCGGCACCGTCGTTTGGACGGTCATGGGGACGCTCGCCGGGTTCATCGTCTTCCAGTGGACCCGGCCGGCCGTCTCCACCACGCCGACGGCTCAGCCCGCGGGTATGACCAGGGGCGAGCGGCTGGTCCTTGCGCTCACCGCGGCCATGGCGGTCATCACGATCGGCAGCTACCTTACGGGCGGCGTCGAGAAGGTCGAGATCGACAGGCCCAAGCCGTCGGTCAGCGTGACCACCCGGGTCTGAGGAGGCGCTGGCCCGCGAGTTGGACCGTTTCCGCCCCCCCCTTGCTTCCTATGGATTCAGGGCAGCCAAGGGGTTGGTAAGACGATCGGCCCAGAAGCAGTGCCGACGGCGGCGAGCAGCCCAAAGTCCGGGGCCCCGTGCCAAATCCACGTGCGTATGAGCTGGTTCGCATTCCTATACTGGTGCGAGCTCATGGAGGGGGAGGTGGAGACGGTGAAGCTTGCTGAGGCACTGGCGGAGCGCGCGGAAGCGACGCGCCGTGCGGAACAGTTGCGAGCGCGCGTCGTCAGCAGTGCGCGGTACCAGGAGGGGGAGACGCCCGCCGAGGATGCCGCCCAGTTGCTGGCCGAGGCCGGTGAGGTGCTGAGCGCTCTGGAAACGTTGATCCGGCGGATCAACCGGACCAATGCCACCGTGGAGATGGGTTCGGACGGCACGCTCACCGATGCCCTCGCGCGCCGGGATGTCCTGCGGTTGCGTCACTCCCTGGTCACCGCGGCGGCGGACGCGGCGGCGGGTAACGGCGAGCGGGGATACGGCCGGCAGCTTCGGTCCGAGCTGGTGATGCTGGCCGCGCTTCCGGTGGCGGAACTGCGCGGTCAGGCGGATGCTCTCGCGAGGGAGATCCGCGAGGTCGATACACGGATCCAGCGTACGAACTGGGAGGCGGATCTGCTGGACTGAGCAGTCCAGCAGGCGGGGCGATGTGGAGCAGGTAGCAGCTTCGGAGGCGTGCACACACCGAGGGTCGGCGGTTTTCCGGCCCACTCCTGGCGCGTGAAGAGCAACGCGGGGGTTCGACTCCCCATCAACAGTGCAGCTCAGCACGGCGTACAGGTAAAGGTGCACATCGCACAGCACATCACCACGTGCAGATCCGAAGCGGTGAGGGCGGGTTCGGGGCTTTCCACATCGCAACACCCTGGACGACGGCGGTCCGAGCACGACGGGGCGTGCGCATGGCTGATCCGTGCATCACTCTCCACGAGCTCGCCCAGGAGCTTCCGCCGATGCCACAGGGCGATCGCCGGTCGCACCCCGCACGACGAGCGCATCATCAAGTCATTCCGTCTGCTGATCGCGGTGTCGGCCGTCGCTGACGAGAGCGCTTCCACTCGGCATGCCGGGCGCGGACGACGAATGCGCGCGGGCACCGATGACGACGGCGCGCGTTGGGCCCGGCCGTGGGCCCGCCGTGGGCCCGTGGACCCCTGACAGGAGGGTCGGCCGGACCTACCGTCTATGCGGGTAGACCCCCGCATCCCGTCGCCCCGCTCACCCACTCACCCCGTGCGCCCCGACCCCCTTCGAGGGAGACATCATGTGCCGATCCTGTGCGACCACCACCGCGCCGACCGAAACGCCCGTGGACACGGAGGGCCTGAACCACGGGCTCTCTCGTCGAAGGCTGCTGGGCGGCCTGGGCCTGGGCGTGCTCACCATGAGCCTGTCGGCCGGGACATCCACAGCCACGGCGGCAACGACAACGGCAACGGCCAAGAACGGGGCGTGGGCCAATCCCGCCCTGGGCAGGTTCCCGGCCGGCGGCCACTACGGCGCGCCCAGAGGCAGCGCGTCCCACGCCGGTCAGGACGTCAGCAACTCCACGGGTACCGCGGTCTACGCAGCGGCCGCGGGCACGGTCGTCCGCAGGTCGTGGGGCGGAGGGCTGCCGGGCCGGACCGGCAACGCCCTGGTGATCTCGCACGGCAACGGCCAGTACACGTATTACGGGCACCTCAACGCCTACCGGGTCGCGCTCAACGCCAGGGTCTCGGCCGGGCAGCGCATCGCCGACATGGGCGCCACCGGCAATGTGACCGGCCCCCACCTGCACTTCGAGACCCACTCGGGTCGCCTCGGCACCACGGTGAACCCGGTCGCCTTCCTCGCCGCCCGGGGTGTGGACCTGTCCGGCGGCTGGTCGAGGATCGACCCGGGTGCGAGCGGCGCCACGGTCGTCGTGATCCAGCACCTGATGAACCAGCGCGGCCATGGGCTCGCCGTCGACGGGCAGTACGGCTCCGTGTCCGTCGAGGCGGTCAAGCGGTTCCAGCGCTCCAAGGGGCTGGTGGCCGACGGCCAGGTCGGACCGGCCACCTGGCCCGCGCTCGTGTACACGCTGCGGCAGGGGGCGAGCGGGTCCCACGTCCGGGCCCTGCAGACCGCGCTCAACAAGCGCAGCGCCCGGCTGGCGGTCGACGGTGGGTTCGGTTCCGTCACGACGAGCGCCGTACGCGCCTACCAGAGCGTCAACCGCCTGGTGGTCGACGGCGAGGCGGGCCCGGTGACCTGGCGCGCCCTGACCGGCTGACCGCCTCCGATCGTGGGGCACACGGTGACGCGTGATGTCCCGCGGCCGCCCGAACGAGCGGCTGTGGTCGGCCATGAACGGTCCGGCGGCCGTTTATGGTCGACCACGCACCACCGCACTGCCCGCACCGCCGCACTGCCCGCTCCACCGCACTGCCCGCACCGCCGTGCCGCAAGCCGCCGTAGGAGACCAGCCATGAGCACGCGACACGCGCCCGCCCCTGCCCCTGGCGACGGCCTCGGCCGCGCCCCGGCCTCCCTCGGCCGCGCCTTCGACGCCGTGCTCTGCGATCTCGACAACGTCGTCCGCTTCTACGACACGGCTCCGCTCGCCGCCCTGGAGCGGGCCGCCGGACTTCCGGAGGGCACCACGACGGACATCGCCTACGCACCCGAGGTCGACCTCCCGCTGCTCCTGGGCCGCATCACCCCGGACGCCTGGGTGGAGTCCATCGCCGCCGGGCTCGCGGAGCGGGTGGGCGCGGACCGGGCCCGCGCGCTGGGCCGGGCACTCGCCAACGCACCGTTCCGGGCCGACGAGGAGGTGGTGGCGCTGCTGCGCCGGGCCAGGACCCATGTCCCCCTGGTGCTCGTCACCAACGCGACTCTCCAACTTGACGCCGATCTGGCCCTGTTGGGCCTGTCCGACCTGGCCGACGCGGTCGCGAGCAGCGCGGTGGAGCAGGTGGCCAAGCCCGACCCGGCCATCTACCGCATCGCGGCCGACCGGGCGGGCGTACCGCCGTCCCGGTGCCTGTTCGTGGACGACCGACAGGAGAACGTCGACGCGGCCGACACTCTCGGCATGACCGGTGTCCTCTACCGCGAACCGGCGGACCTGCGGAGGGCGTTGGGGTCTTGCGCCGAGGAGGCGGGGAGCGCGGCGGCGGTTGACGGGGCGACCGACGGGGTGCGGCAGTCCGTCGCGCGGACGCGTTGAGCCCGGTGGACCGGGGCCCGCAGGTGCTGTCCGGCGGACTGGCCAACGCCGGAGCCGTCCTCCGTCACGGCGACACCGTCGAACGCCCCGCCCCACCGCACGCCGCCCTCCTGCACGCCCACCTCCGGGCCCTTCGGGAGCAGGGGTTCGCCGGCGTACCCGTCCCTCTGGGGGTCTCGGCCTCCGAACGCCGCGAGCGGCTCTCGTACGTCCCCGGCGAGGTCGCCGTCGCCCCGCACCCCCCGTGGGCCTGGACGGACGAGGCCCTGCGCTCCGTGGGGGCGCTGCTCCGGCGCATGCACGACGCGGCGGCGGCCGTCCCGTCCGGCCGGGCGGCCGGCTGGCCCGGCGACCTGGCCGACCCGGAGGGGGCGACGGCTCCCGGCTCGGTGGTCTGCCACAACGACGTGTGTCTGGAGAACGTGGTGTTCCGCGACGGCCGCGCCGTCGCGCTCATCGACTTCGATCTGGCCGCGCCCGGCCGCCCTGTGTGGGACGTGGCCATGGCGGCGCGCTACTGGGCGCCGATGCGGGGCCGCGCAGGCCTCGACCCGCCGCACCGGCTGCGTGTCCTGGCCGACGGTTACGGACTCGGGCGCGCGGACCGGGCCGCCCTGCCCCGGGTGATCGAGCAGGCCACCGCGGTGTGCCGGGCGTTCGTCGAGTCGCGGGTGAAGCGGGGAGACGCGGCGTACGCGACGGCGTACGCGGAGAGCGGGCGCGCGGTGTGGGACCGGCACCAGACCTGGCTGGCCGACCACCGCCACGCGCTGACAGCGGCCCTGCTCGCCGACTGACCATCGCCGCCCACCGCCAACGGCCCTGCTCGTGCCGACCGACCATCGCGAACCTGCCCACGCCCTCAAGGCATCGGCCTCGTACCGTGCGCCGTCGGGCCCGGCCCCGGTCCCGGCCCCCGGCTCCGGTTCAGCCCGGCTCCAGCCCCGTCCGCAGCTGGGCGAACGCCTGCTCGGCCGCCCGCACCGCCGACGCGTGAACCCCGTCCGCGCTCTCCCCCGCGTCGATCCGCCGCCAGTTCTCCAGGGCCAGGATGCGCAGGACGGCGATGATCTGTCCGGCCGCGAGCCGTGCGGGCAGTCCGCCGCCGAGGGCGCGGGCGAGCGCCGCCTCGGCGCGGCCCTGGTAGGCGTACATGCGGGCGACCAGCGACGGCGTTCCGTACAACAGGCGGTGGAACTCCAGCACTTCGGGTACGTCGCAGAGGCCGGTCACCGGGTCGCGCCGGTCGAGGCCGTCGAGGAAGTGGCGGCGCAGGGCGTCCAGCGGGCCCTCGCCCGGGGGCCGTTCGGCGACCACCCGGGCGGACTCGTCCTCATGGTCGGCGAACCGGTGCAGCACCAGGTCCTCCTTGGCGGGGAAGTACCGGAAGAGCGTCGGTTTGGAGATGTCCGCCGCGGCCGCCACCTCCGCCACGGACACCTTGTCGAAGCCGCGTTCCAGGAACATCGCGATGGCCGCGTCGGAGACCGCCTGATAGGTCAGCCGCTTCTTGCGCTCCCGCAGACCGGCCGGCGCCGGGGGCCGCTCCGGGGCCCGGCCGCGGGCCCACACACCGGCCCCGCCGCTGGCCCCGCCCCCGGGCCGGCTCCCGGACCCGCTCCCGGGCTCGCCGCCGGCCTTCTCTCCGCTCATGACCATGAAGCGTACGCCCCCGACCTCAAGCGGACTTGACATCCCCGCCGGAACCGCCTGAACCGTCAGAGCCGCCGGAGCCGTCTCCCGCCCTGCGGATCAGCGCCTCCACCCCGTCCAGCAGCACGCCCATGCCGAAGGTGAACTCGTAGTCCGCCTCGTCCGGCCCGCTCATGACCCCGGTCTCCAGCTGCCGGGTGATCCCGGGGTGCCGCTCGGGGTCGACGAGCCGCTTGAGGGTGCGTTCGTGGGAGGCCGCCAGTTCCTCGGGCGTGATCCCGCGCGCGGTGACGGCGGCCGTCAGGTCGCTCATCATCAGCGCCTCGCTGCGCACGAAGTTGGATACCAGCAGGATCACCGAGGTCTTGTCGCCCTCCCCGAGACCGCTGCCCCTCAGCGCCTGGAGCCCCTGCTCCCACCACGCGATCGAGTTCGGCGTCGCGGGCGGGCCGCCGATGGGGATCCGGAGCGCCCAGAGGTGGCCGTGGTAGCGCTCGCGCTGCGCGGCCGCCCATTCGGTGAGCGCGGCCCGCCAGCCCGCGCCGGTCTCCAGGGCGGCCAGGGGCTCCGGCGGGCCGACGGCCGCCTCCTGCATCAGGACGTACAGCTCGTCCTTGGCGGAGACGTACCGGTACAGGGACATCGTGGACGCGCCGAGCTCCTGCGCGACCCGGCCCATCGACACGGCGGCGAGCCCGTCGGTGGCCGCGACGCCCACCGCCGCGGCCACGATCCGCTCCAGGCTCAGGCCGGGCTTCGGCCCCTTGGCCGGGCGGTCCCGCAGCCCCCAGGCCGCCTCCAGACTGGCCGGCAGATCGCCGCCGCCCGAGCCGCCGTTCTTCTCCGTCACCGCAATCCCCTTCGCCCGGCACCCCGGCCACGCCGCCGCCCTGCTGCCCTGCCGCCGTCACGCCCCGCACCCCCGGACGCCTTGACCCCATCCTAGAGATGCGTAATGCTTACGCAATAACGCGTATGTCATACGCAGAAGGAGCCCGACCATGAGCGGTCCGACCAGAACGACCGGGAACGGCGGCGGCGACACCGCCGACGCCCGCTCCCGCGATCACGCCCACGCCCGTGATCACGCCCACGTCCGCGATCACGCCATCGAGGCGTACGGCCTCACCAAGTCCTACGGAAAACCCGCCGTCCGGGTCCTCGACGGCATCGACCTCCAAGTCGGGCGCGGCACCGTCTTCGCCCTGCTCGGGCCGAACGGGGCCGGCAAGACCACCACCGTGCGGATCCTCGCGACGCTGACCGAGGCCGATTCCGGCTCCGCCCGCGTCGCGGGGTACGACGTGGTCGCCGAGCGGAGCGCGGTGCGCCGGTCGATCAGCCTCACCGGCCAGTTCGCCGCCGTCGACGAGACCCAGACCGGCGAGGAGAACCTGCGGATGATGGCCCGGCTCACCGGGCTCTCCCGGGCCCATGCCCGGCGCCGCGCCGGGGAGTTGCTGGAACGTTTCGACCTCACCGCGGCGGCCCGCCGCCCCGTCCGGACCTACTCCGGGGGCATGCGCCGCCGTCTCGACCTGGCCGCCGGGCTCGTCGGGTCACCGGAGCCCGGGGTGTTCTTCCTGGACGAGCCGACCACCGGCCTCGATCCGCGCAGCCGCCAGGAACTCTGGGAGGTCGTCCGGCAGTTGGCCGCGAGCGGGGCGACCATCCTGCTCACCACCCAGTACCTGGAGGAGGCCGACCGCCTCGCCGGCCGGATCGCCCTGCTGAACCAGGGCCGGATCGCCGCCGAGGGCACCGCCGCCGATCTCAAGTCCCGTGTCGGCGGACACCGTCTCGACCTGGTCCTGGCCAGCAGCGAGGCGTACCTCCGGCTGGCCGGGCGGGCCGTCCACCACTCCCCCGAGACCCTGACACTCGGCATCCCCACCGACGGCTCGGCGGCCCAGGTGCGTGCCCTGCTCGACGAGATCGACCCGACAGGCCGCGAGATCGAGCGCTTCAGCCTGCACAGCGCGACCCTTGACGACGTCTTCCTGGAACTGACCTCGAAGGCCTCCAGGGTTTCCACGGCCCCGGAGGTTTCCCCGACCTCCGAGGCGCCCACCACTCCGGAGGCATCCGCCCATGTCTGACACCGCCGTTCGACGCGGAACCCCGGCCCGGCACGCCGACGGGGCCGCGCGGCGCCCCGGACCCGGTCCCGGACCCGGTCCCGGACCCGGACCCGGTCCGGTCACCCACACCGTCGTCATGGCCGCACGCGCCCTGCGCATCAGCAGCCGTAACACCGACGCGCTGATCACGTCCCTGGCCCTGCCGATCATGCTGATGCTGATCTTCGTCTACTTCTTCGGCGGCGCGATCGACACCGGCACGGACTACGACTCGTACGTCATGTACGTCGTTCCGGGCGTCCTGCTCCTGTCCGCCGGGTTCGGTGCCGCGACCACCGCCACCGCCGTCAGCGAGGACATGAAGGGCGGCATCATCGACCGCTTCCGCTCCGTGGACGTGGGCGGTACGCCGGTGCTCGCCGGGCATGTGGCGGCCAGCACCGTCCGCAATCTCTGCGCCACGGCCCTGGTCTTCGGCGTCGCGCTGCTGATCGGTTTCCGCCCCGCCGCCGCCTGGAGCGGCTGGCTCCTGGTGGCCGTCGTGCTGGTGGCCTACATCGTGGCCCTGTCCTGGATCTCGGCGGCGATCGGCCTGCTGGCCCGGACCCCGGAGGCGGCGAGCGGCTTCACGTTCTTCATGTCGTTCCTGCCCTACCCGAGCAGCGCGTTTGTCCCGACCGAGAACATGCCGGACTGGCTGCACGGCTTCGCCGACCACCAGCCGATCACCCCGGCCATCGAGTCCCTGCGCGGGCTGCTGCTCGGCCAGGAGGTGGGCAACACCCCCTGGATCGCGCTCGCCTGGGCCGCCGGGTTGCTCGCCCTGGCGATCGGCGCCTCGGGGACGCTGTTCCGGATCCGGACGCGCTGACCGTCGCGCGGGAATGCCCGCCGGGCCGTACCGGAGGCGCCTGGCGCGGCCGTACCGGAGGCGCATGGCGGGGGCCGTACCGGAGGCGCATGGCGGGGGCCGTACCGGAGGCGCATGGCGCGGCCGTACCGGAGAGGCGTGGCGGGGGCCGTACCGGAGGCGCCTGGCGCGGCCGTACCGGAGAGGCATGGCGCGGGCCTTACCGGAGGCGCCTGACCACTCGTACCGGGACCGCGCCGACCGCCCGCCCCGGTCGCCCCGAACGCCCCGAACGCCCCCGGTCGCCGACCGACCGTCCCCCGTCGGCGCTCCCCGGACCGCTCAGAACACGTCCGGGCACCACGGCCGCCGGCCCGTACGGAACACGGCGTCCGCCGTCGTCACCGCACCCGCCCGCAGCTCCTCGGCCCGGCCCAGGTCCGCCAGCCGCCGCACGGACTCGTCGCCCAGATACAGCGTCGCCAACTCGGACACGTCCAGGGCCAGATCGGCGCTGCGGGTGGTCGGGGCGCACCGGGCGCCGGACGTCGAGGCGTCCAGCAGGAAGCGGCCCCCGGCCAGCCCCGCGTCGTCCCGGACCTCCAGGACGAGCGACGCCTCGGTGCCGTAGGTCCGGGCCTCCAGGGCGCGCGGCACGTCCAGCATCCGCAGCCACAGCCAGTCCATCTTCGTGATCACCCGGGCCGCGCGGGGGTCGGGAAGCAGCAGAGGGAGCAGGTCGTCGGAGGCCCGCCTGCCGGAGCGGACCGCGGTGACCCAGTCGAGCGAGCAGACGTAGTGCCACAGGGCCCGCTCGGCCGCCGGGTTCAGCGCGATCATGTCCCGTACGGTGACGGTGTTCTGCGGCTGCCCGGAGTCGCCCCACGTGCCGTCCGTGCCGTACACCATCAGGCCGTCGACCGTGCCGTCGGCGGCACGGTGCACCACATAGAAGGGCTCGGTCCACTTCTCGTGGTCATGGCGGGGCCCGACCCCCGTCTGCAGCCGCCACCAGCGCTCCCCGCGCGTGACGACGCCGGGCTGCCGGGCCGCCAGCCCGGCGTGCACCTCGGGACCGGTCTTGCGGATGTCCGCGCCGTCCACCATCTCGATCCGGCCACCGTTCGCCGGCTGCCCGGAGCGGCGCGGGTCGAGGCCGGCCCGGAGGAGGGAGACCTCCCACTCGGTGTTCCAGGCGGCGGGGCCGAAGCCGTACCGCCCGTAGATCGGGTACTCGGCGGCGATCAGCGAGGCGACCGGCTCGCCGCGCTCCTTGGCCGCCGCCAGGTCCGTCGCCATCATCCGGCTGAGCAGTCCGCGCCGGCGGTGCGTGGGCGTCACCGTGACCGCGGTGATCGCGTCGGCCGCCACGGTGGCCCCGCCGACGACGGTCAGCTCCTGGGCGAACGAGCGGAACGTCGCCACGCAGCGCCCGGCGTCGAAGACGCCCTGCGCGCGGGAGAGGTCGACATCGGCGAGCCGGTCCGCGACGAGCTCCTCACTCGGCCCCTCGTTGGGGGTCAGGAAGCCGGTGCCCACCGACCTCATCCACTCGGGGAACTCGGACGCGGCGACGGTACGGACATCGAGGCTCATCCCTCCACGCTAGGCAGGCGCCCCTCAGAATGTCGCGCGAATTTCCCCGACCTCCGCCGCCCCGCCCAGCAGCGGCGAGCGTCCGATCCGGGCGACCACCGGGGCGTCCACGCCCCACAGCTCCAGGACGCGGGCCAGCACCGGTCCGAGTACCCGGACCGACCCGTCGTCGATCTTGAAGGCGAGGGACCGGCCGTCGGCCAGCGCCACCGCCTGGACCGCCTCGGCTCCCATCTTGGAGAGCGTCCCCGGCACCTCGCGCATCAGCCAGGTGTCCGGACGCCGGGTGCCCGCGACGTACTCCGGGTGGGCGCGCATCGCGTCCGCGACCCGGCGTTCGGCGCTCCCGGGCTCCGCGAGCACGAAGGACCGGAAGGCACGGGCCAGGCCCGTCAGCCCGATCGCCATCAGCGGGGCCCCGCAGCCGTCCGTACCGAGCGCCGCGACGGGCTCGCCCGCCGCCTCGGCGACGACCTCGCCGACGAGCCGCTGGAGCGGGTGGGCGGGGTCGAGGTAGGTCGCGGTGTCCCAGCCGTTGCGGACGCAGACGGCGAGCATGGCCGCGTGCTTGCCGGAGCAGTTCATCGTGACCCGATCGCGCACGTGTCCGGCGGCGAGGTAGGCCTCCGCCTCCACCGGGTCCAGCGGCAGGTCCGGCGGGGTCTGGAGGTCGGCCGGGCTCAGGCCGTGCTCGGCGAGCATCTTCCGCGCGAGGTCGAGGTGGAAGGGCTCCCCGGAGTGGCTCGCGGCGGCCAGCGCCAGCCGTTCGCCCGAGAGGACGAGGCCGGCCCGCAGGATCGCGGCGGCCTGCATCGGCTTGTTGGAGGACCGGGGGAAGACCGGCGCCGCCGGGTCCCCGATCGCCCGCTCCACGCTGCCGTCGGCGGCCAGCAGGACGAGCGACCCCCGGTGGTGCCCCTCCGTGAACCCGGAGCGCACGACCTCGGCCAGGACGGGCGGGGCGGGGGCCGGGGCGGAGGATATGGCGGACGGAACGTCGGTGGACGTCATGGTGGCCTTCCGGGGACGGGGGTGCGGGACCCGCGCCCGGAAGGATCGCTTCAGGCGAGCAGGTCGTCTACTTGTGCTTCACCGTCACGGTACCTGCGGGCGATCTCCGCGCCACAATCGTCGGCGGTGCGCTGGAGCTCGTGACGGCGGCGGGAGACCTGCTGTTCGTAGCGGACGAGCCGCCCCATCGCGGTGTGCAGTTCCTCGTCCGTCCGGGCGTCCAGATCGGACAGCTCGACCTCGGCGAGGTTCTCGGCGGCGAGCTGCCGGAACTCGTCGCCGCGCGGCGTCGTCAGCGTGACGTGCCGCACGGAGGTGCGGTGCCGGGACGGGGTGTCGGCCAGGATCTCCGAGAGCCGGCTCACCACCGCCGCGTCCTCCACCGGGGCCGCCGGGCCCCGGCGGCGGGCCAGCTCGGCGCGCAGGATGTCGATCCGGCCCTGCACCAGCCGGCGTACGTAGCTGAGATCGGCCTCGTCGCGCTGGGCGTCCCGGCGCAGCGTCCGCAGCTCCGGCAGCCGCAGCCCGCCGAAACCCGCCTCGGCACCGGTCTGCTCGGGCACGGTGGCGGCCACCGCGGGCGTCGCGGGCGGCAGCACCGGACCCTGCCCCGGCAGACTGCGCTGTACGGGTGACCGCAGGGTGCTGGTGCGGTGACGTGCGCCCGGTACGGCACCGGGAGATCGTCCGGTTCCATATGTACTCATGCTGTTCCGTCCCCTCGACCGGTGCGTCGGCACACCGACATCGTGCATCGTGCCACTCCGCACGGTGCCGATGCAGGTGCTCTGTACCCGTTCAGCCCAAGATAGGTTGGTCTGTATGCGTGCAGTGGTGCAGAGAGTGGACGGCGCGAGCGTCTCCGTCGCCGGTGCGACGGACGACCCCTCGGCCCACGGGACCGTCGGGGAGATCATCGGTGAGGGCCTGTGTGTGCTGGTCGGGGTCACCCATGACGACACCCCGGAGAAGGCGGCGCAGCTGGCCCGCAAGCTCTGGTCGGTGCGCATCCTGGAGGGCGAGAAGTCCTGTTCGGATGTGAACGCCCCTCTCCTGGTGATTTCTCAGTTCACTCTCTACGGGGACGCGCGCAAGGGCCGCCGCCCCACCTGGAATGCCGCCGCGCCCGGCGAGGTGGCCGAACCGCTGGTGGACGAGGTCGTGAAGCAGCTGCGGGCGCTGGGGGCGCAGGTGGAGACGGGCCGGTTCGGAGCGGACATGCGGGTCTCGCTCACGAACCACGGCCCGTTCACGGTGATCATCGAGGTGTAGCCGTACGCGGAGGGCCTACGGCTCGACGACCGTCTCCTGGGCGGCCGCCGTGTCCCCGGCGAGCAGCTCCGCGTCGACGGCCACGTTCCGCTTGACCAGGGCGAGGGCGATCGGGCCCAGCTCGTGGTGGCGGGCCGAGGTGGTGACGAAGCCGAGCTGGCGGCCCTCCTGGCCGTCGGCGGCCAGCCGCACGGGTGTCCCGTGTCCGGGCAGGTGCACCTCGCTGCCGTCCAGGTGCAGGAAGACGAGCCGGCGCGGCGGCTTCCCCAGGTTGTGGACGCGGGCCACCGTCTCCTGGCCCCGGTAGCAGCCCTTCTGGAGGTGGACGGCACTGCCGATCCAGCCCAGCTCGTGCGGGATGGTGCGGTGGTCGGTCTCGAAGCCGACGCGCGGCCGGTGCCCCTCCACGCGCAGCGCCTCGTACGCCAGGATCCCGGCGGCGGGGCCGTGGGCGGCGGCGTACGCCTCCAGGTCGGCGCGCGGCAGGAACAGGTCCCGGCCCTGCGGGGTCTCCCGTACGGCCGCCCCGTCCGGGGTCTCCGCGATGGAGCCGGCCGGGAGGTGGACGACCGCGATGTCGCCGGTGCGGTCGGCGACCTCGACCCGGTAGAAGAACTTCATCGACTCCAGGTAGGCGATCAGGTCGCCCTGGGTGTCCGGCTCGACGTGCATCCACACCGTCGTACCGTCGTCCACCAGGTACATCGCGTGCTCGATGTGCCCGTTGGCGGAGAGGATGAGCGCCTCGGTGGCCTGGTGCGGGGCGAGGTCGCTGACGTGCTGGGTGATCAGCAGGTGCAGCCAGCTCAGCCGGTCGTCGCCGGTGACGGTGATGACGCCCCGGTGGGAGAGGTCGACGAAACCGTTGCCGTCGGCCAGGGCGCGTTGCTCGCGGAACAGGTCGCCGTAATGCGCGGCGACACCTTCGTCGCGGCCTTCGGCGGGAACGGCACCGGGCAGGGACAGCAAGGGGCTCTTCATGCGCCCAGCCTACGACTTGGCGGAGGCGTCCTTCGCGGGCGTGTTCGCACCCGCTTCGGGGGCCCCGCCGGAGGTCCCGCCTGCGGTCCCGTCGGAGACTCCGCCCGCGGTCCCGTCCGCCGCCGCTTTCGTGGCCGTGCACTCCGCACAGCGGCCGAAGATCGCGAAGTGCTTCATGTCCGTCTCGAAGCCGAATTCGGCGCGCAGCTTCTCTGTGAAGTCGGCGACGACGGAAAGATCCGCCTCGATGACGTCCGCACAGTCCCGGCAGACCAGGTGGATGTGGTGGTGCCGGTCGGCCAGGTGGTAGGTCGGGGCGCCGTGCCCCAGATGGGCGTGGCTCACCAGCCCGAGCTCCTCCAGGAGCTCCAGGGTCCGGTACACCGTGGAGATGTTCACGCCGGACGCGGTCCTGCGCACCTCGCACAGGATGTCGTCCGGAGTCGCGTGCTCCAGGGCGTCGACCGCCTCCAGGACGAGCTGGCGCTGGGGCGTCAGCCGGTAGCCGCGCTGCCGAAGGTCGGTCTTCCAGTCGGTGCTCACCACACGCCCAGTGTAGGGCGGGGTGAGCACCGGGCAGCAGCCCCAGTTCGGGGCGGGCTCCCTACTTGAAGAACGCGATGCCGTCGTCGGGCATGTCCTCGAGGTTCCGCGCCATCTCGGCGACCTCCTCGGGGGTGACGACCTTCTTCAGGTGCGCCGACATGTACGGACGCAGCTCGACCTCGGGGGTGGCCTTCTCGCCGACCCACATGAGGTCGCTCTTGACGTACCCGTAGAGCCGCTTGCCGCCGCTGTACGGGCCGGAGGCCGCCGTGCGGGCCACCGCGTCGGTGACCAGGTCGATCTGCGGCTTCTGGTCGGCCAGCTCGCCGTACCAGATCTCGATGACTCCCTGGTCGCGGGCCATGACGACCTCGACCTTGCGGTCCTTGTCGATGCGCCAGTAGCCGGTCTCGGTCTCCAGCGGCCGGACCTGCTTGCCCTCGTCGTCCAGGACCCAGGTGTGGGAGACGTACTCCAGGAAGTCGCGGCCGTCGTGGCTGAAGGTGACTTCCTGGCCGAAGTTGCACTTCTCGGCGCCGGGGAAGTCGGACACGCCCGCGCCCGCCCAGTTGCCGAGGAGGAAGGCCAGCGGGACGAGGTCCGGATGGAGGTCGGACGGAATCTCGATCATGAGCGGCTCAGACGATCTGTGAGGGAGGGGCGGGACGATCGGGTGCCGGTCCGGTGCGGGGTCGTGCCCGGACCGGGTGCGACGAGGGTCAGCGCTGGCCCTGGTACAGCTTCTTCACGGTGATCGCGGCGAAGGCGGTGACGCCCACGCAGACCAGGATCAGCAGGGCGGAGAAGAATGCCTCAAGCACAGGGGGCTCCTCGTGACGAACGGGTGGCGGCAGGTGACAGGGCCGGGCCCCCAGCCTAATGGGTGGGGGCCCGGCCCTCTCGTTCAGGTGTCGGCCTCAGGTGTCGGCCGACGGCCGCCGCGACGGCTCTCAGGCGAGCAGCTGGTTCTGCAGGATCAGCGTCTGCTGGAAGGGGATCCGGTCCGACTCCCGTTTCCCGGGGCGCTCGTGCACGACGAGGGCCAGCGTGTCCCCCGCCAGGGTGTACGCCTGCCGGACGTGTTCGGCCCCGAAGGGCGCCTGCTCGGCGAAGACGAACGACGAGGTGTTCTCGAAGTCGTTCTGCGAGCTCCAGGAGCCGTCGATCTCGGTGGTGTCCGTGCGGTCCAGCGGCGTACCGGCCGAGGAGCCCACGTTCAGGTCGTCGAGCATGCCGCTCGCGAACGCCGTCGAGTTGAACCGCACCAGGTAGATCCGGGACACCGTGCCGTCCGGCATGGTCCAGCCACGGGCCGCGATGTGCCGCGCCGGGGCGTCCTTCAGGAGCTGGGCCACCGACTGCCGGTCCTGCTGCCGGTACGCGTCCAGGAACGTCCGGGTGGAGATCCAGCCGCCGGGCAGCTTCTTGTCCGGCACCGCTCCGGCGGGGGCCGGCAGCAGCAGGTCGCGCAGGTCGGCGTGGTGGATCTCGGCCGGGTTGCCGGCCCCGAACGGCCGGGGCGAACCGGCCGGGAGCGCGGGCAGGGACAGCTCCGGATAGTCCCAGCGGCCGTCGCCCTCGGTGGCGAGCCCGGGAACGTCGGTCCGCTCCAGGGAGGCGATCCCGAAGGCCGTACCGGTGCCGAGCACCCCGAACGCCAGGGCGGCGGCGGTCCACCGGGCCACGGCGCGCAGGACCCGCCGGGGCGGCTTCGGCGACGCGTCGGGCGCTTCGGGCGGGAGGACGGGCGGCGCGAACACGTTCACCGGCGGCGGTGCTTCGGGCATCGCGGGCGTCCCGGTGGCCCCGGGGGTTACCGTCTGCTCGCTCATATGTACTCCCCCGGGGACGCGATGTGGTCGAGCTGGTCCTTCACCAGGTCCGCGACGTCGGACGGGCTGAACGGCTTGCTGCCGTTCGCGTCGACGGTGACCGAGACCTCTCCCTCGTACGCGATGCAGCTGATGCCGTCGAGGGTGTCCTTGTCGCCCTTGGGCTGCCGGTAGCAGGTGGCCTTCTTGTGGCCGTCGATCGACGGCCCCTTGCGGAAGACGTCGAAGGAGTCCAGCAGCTCCTTGCGGTTCACGTACGACGTGCGGACCGCCCGCTTGTCCCGCATCTTCATGACCTGGACGTTCACGACGAGGTCGTTGCCGTCCGAGGTGTACGAGCGCTGCGCGACGCCCCGGATACGGAGCCTCTCGACGTACTTGTTCAGTTCGCGGCGGTCCTTCCCCGCCAGACCGCGCCCCATCTCCTTCATCGCGGCGGCGGCCTTGGCCCCGCTCGTCTCGCTGTCGTTGCCGAGTTCGCCGATGTCCGGGCCGAGCCGGTAGCCCTTGGGCACCGGGAGCAGGAGCTTGGTCAGCTCGGTGTCGTGGCGGCCCCGGGCCGGACCGCCCGCCGGGTCCTCGTCCGAGGGCGCGTGGTCCACGTCCAGGACGGTCGTGGTGACCGTCCGGTCCGCGGTGTCCACGGTGTTCTTCGTGTAGACGGCCGCGCCGCCGACCGCCCCGAGCACCAGGACGACGGGCAGCGCGGTCAGCACCACCCGGCGCACCCGACGGGCGGGGGCGGGCACGGGCGCGGGGGCGGGCACGGGCGCGGGGGCCTCGGCCGATTCGGTCGGGCCGGTCGGGCCGGTCGGCTCGTTGACGGGGTTCGTGTCGTCGTCGTTCACAGCCGCTCCAGCTGTCGCTCGGCCAGCGTCCGGATGTCCTTCTTGCGGATCGGGGCGGTGTCGAAGATGTTGATGTCGAGGACGATGTCACCGCGTACGGCCAGTGCCCTGGCCCGGTAGGACGGGAGGTATCCCGCCTTCCGCTCGACCGGGTAGAGGAAGTAGCGGCCCTCGCGGCTGCCCTTGACCGGGTCCCCCGGGTTGCCCGCGCCGTCCTTGTCCCACGGCATGTACATCAGCTGGTCGCCGAAGTGCTCCGCCGCGCCGTTCCGGTCACCGGACCGGAACTGGAGCAGTTGGACACCGGTCTCCCGGTGCTCCCCCTGCCGCCACGCGGCCGAGGCGACCCGACGCAGATCGAGCTCGGAGAACGACTCGAACATGAAGTGCGGGTCGTCGTAGTACGTCTCGGCATACTGATCGAGCGGCTGCCAGCCGTCGTCGAGGCCCAGCTCGTCGGCGATCGTCTTCTTCGCGCCCTTGGGCCGGTCGACGAGCAGCTTGCGCAGGTCTCCGTCCGTCTTGACCCGCCGGTCCTGGGCCACGGGCAGCGGGGCCGGAGCCCGGTCGGCGGACAGCGGCTTCGCCGGGTAGCCGAGGCCGGGCTGCGACAGGGCGGCCAGGGGCGTCGGCGCCCGCTCGGCCTGGATGCCGTAGCCCACGGCCACTCCGCCCGAGATCCCGAGCAGCGCCGCCGCCGCGATGATCAGCGTCGTACGTCCGCGCGGCCGGCGGCGTACCGGCGCGTCGGCGGCGGCAGGCGGCTCCGTCGGCACGGGCGGCACCGGTGCGGGCTCTTCCGGTTCGGCAGGAATGGTGTCGTTCGGTTCCAAAAGGGTCCCCCCAAGAGACCTGAAGCGCGGGTTCCCTTACCCGCGCGCACAAGTGACCCCCAGGTCAGCAAGGAGGTTGCGTACTGGACGATTACAGTTCGGCATATGCCGAAGAAGCTTGTGATCAAGGTGACCGCCGGGCCCGAGGCCGCCGAGCGCTGCTCCCAGGCCTTCACCGTGGCGGCCGTGGGTGTCGCCAGCGGTGTGGAGGTCTCGCTCTGGCTGACCGGGGAGTCCTCGTGGTTCGCGCTGCCGGGCCGGGCGGCGGAGTTCGAACTGCCGCACGCCGCGCCGCTGCCCGATCTGCTGGACTCGATCCTGGCGGGCGGCCGGATCACCCTGTGCACCCAGTGCGCGGCCCGGCGCGACATCACCGAGAAGGACGTGCTGGAGGGCGTACGCATCGCGGGGGCGCAGGTCTTCGTGCAGGAGGCCATGGCGGACGGCACCCAGGCGCTCGTCTACTGACCCGGCAGGCTCTCAGCGGCGCTTCTTGCCGTCCAGCTCGTCCCACCACGCGTCGGACTCCGGATCACCGGAGGGGTCGTCCCACCAACGGTCGTCCGGGCCCCGCCGGTTGGCGATCATCGCGGCGACGGGCGGGATCACCATGGCGACCAGGCACATGCCGACGGCCACGGGCATGGACCACAGGCGCACCACGGCCCAGGCGGACACGAAGAGGACGACGCATCCGCCCATCATGAGGAAGTAGTTCCGCCTGCGCCGGGCGTACATGCTTCCAGCGTAGGACTGCCCGGGCCGCCCGCCCACCCGGTGGCGGCCCACGGAAGGCACGAAGGGCCGCGCCCCGCGTCGGGTGGCGTCCAACCCCCTGGGGTGCGGCCCTCCGGCCGTTCTGCGTGCCGTACGGAACGGCGAGCCGTGGATCCAGACGGGATCAGACGGCGATGGCGACCTCGGCGAGTCCGCCGGTCTGCGCGACGACGGTGCGGTCGGCGCTGCCGCCGGGGACCAGGGCGCGGAGCGTCCAGGTGCCCTCGGCGGCGTAGAACCGGAACTGTCCGGTCGCCGAGGTCGGGACCTCGGCGGTGAACTCGCCGGTCGAGTCCAGCAGCCGCACGTAACCGGTGACGGGCTCGCCGTCGCGGGTCACGCTGCCCTGGATGGTGGTCTCACCGGGCTTGATCGTCGAAGCGTCGGGGCCACCGGCCTGTGCTCCACACATGGTTCTGTCCTTCTGGTCGGGTCGTGCGGGTCGGTCGGTCGGACGGACTACTTGGCGGGGCCGAGCTCGATCGGCACGCCGACGAGGGAGCCGTACTCGGTCCAGGAACCGTCGTAGTTCTTGACGTTCTCCTGGCCGAGCAGCTCGTGGAGCACGAACCAGGTGAGCGCGGAACGCTCACCGATGCGGCAGTAGGCGATGGTGTCCTTCGCCAGGTCGACCTGCTCGGCCTCGTAGAGGGCCTTGAGCTCGTCGTCCGACTTGAAGGTGCCGTCGTCGTTGGCGTTCTTCGACCACGGGATGTTGCGGGCGCTCGGCACGTGGCCGGGGCGCTGCGACTGCTCCTGGGGGAGGTGGGCCGGGGCGAGCAGCTTGCCGCTGAACTCGTCGGGCGAGCGCACGTCGACCAGGTTCTGGCTGCCGATGGCCTTGATGACGTCGTCGCGGTAGGCGCGGATCGACTCGTCCTGCGGCTTGGCCGTGTACTGGGTGGCCGGGCGCGTCGGGACGACGTCGGTCAGGTCGCGGGAGTCGAGCTCCCACTTCTTGCGGCCGCCGTCGAGGAGCTTCACGTTCTCGTGGCCGTACAGCTTGAAGTACCAGTAGGCGTAGGAGGCGAACCAGTTGTTGTTGCCGCCGTAGAGGACGACCAGCGTGTCGTTGCCGATGCCCTTCTCGCCGAGCAGCTTCTCGAAGCCGGCCTGATCGACGAAGTCCCGGCGGACCGGGTCCTGGAGGTCCTTGGTCCAGTCGATCCGGATCGCGTTCGTGATGTGGTTCTTCTCGTACGCCGAGGTGTCCTCGTCCACCTCGACGATGGCGACCTGCGGGTCGTCGATGTGGGCCTCGACCCAGTCGGCGTCTACCAGGACGTCGCTGCGGCTCATGTTGTTCTCCTCCGGGGCAGTCTGCGGCGGGGTGGTGCGAGATGCGGAGTTGCTGGGTGCGGGTGTACGCGCGGAGGGCACGGAACGCGGCGCGTACGGGGCACGGGGGCCGGCCCTGACGACGGTCGAAGGGCCGGGGGAAACGGGACGGTGCGAACGCCTCGATCAGAAGGTGCGACAGAGCATGGCGGCGACGCGGCACAGGTCTACTGCCCGCCGCTTCGTGAGATCCGCCTGTCGCTTCATGGGTCCGATCGTAGGGAGGTACGTACGGAGATGTCACCGTCGTGTCGCATGATGAGACACGATCATCCGTGATGCGAGACGGAGAGCGGGCGAGCAGGCCCCGGATCCCGCGCGGGGTTCTCGCGGGCCTTCCTCGCATCTGCGGACCGGACGCGAACGTCTCACTATCCGGATCGGCCGGTTGGGGCGGTCAGCCGGCCGGCAGGGCGGTCAGCCCGTCAGGGAGACGTCCGCGCCGGTCACCGAGATCTCCAGGCCCTTCTCGGTCACCTTGACCTCCTGGAGCTCCAGGCCCTTCGGCAGCCCGTCGATGTCGCCCTGGAAGTCGGTCTTCTTGCGGACCAGTTCCTCGACGCCGGGAAGCCCCTCGCCCGGCACCTCGTCCGCGCGCACCCTGATCGTGTGACCGTCGGCGCGGGTCACGGTGGACAGCACGCTGCGCGAGATCGGCCGGCCGAGGATCTCGACCGTGCCGGTGACCTTCGCCTTGCCGTTGCCGCCGTACTCCACGATGACGCCGTCGCTGGCCGCCGCCGTCAGGTCCTCGTAGCCGACGAGCGCGGTGCCGGTGGCGCGGGTGGCCGTGGCGCTCCGGTAGCCGGAGCCGAGCTTCACGTCGCGCAGCTCGGCCCGGACCTCGCTGACCCGTATCGCGCGGCCGGCGGCGCTGGTCTCCATGCCGGTGAGGCTGACGTCGACCCGGTCGAGCCGCGAGGCGGCGAGCTGGGTGAGGAAGGGGAAACCCTTGATCGAGATCTCCGTCGTGGCGGGCCCGCCCTCGCTGATCGTGACGCGGTCCTCGGCCTCGGACTCGGCGAACCAGACGGCGGCGCGGTCGACGGCGAGGAAGAGGCCGCCGAGCACCACCACCAGGACCAGCAGTATTCGCAGTGCGCGCATGTGTCGTTCCCCCACCCTGAGCCGATCGGTCCCCCTGGCGGCCGTGAGCCTGCTGCCGCAGGAGGGACGCCCTGGATGATCGACGAGCGACGGCCCCCCATCGGTTCCCGGGGGGCCGTCAGCAACGGTGGCCGTCAGCGCCGATGGCCGTCAGCGCCGGGTGGCCGTCAGCGCCGGGTGGCCGTGCGTCGGTCAGAGGAGGGCGCGGCCGATCAGGTAGACGGCCGGGGCCGCCGCGGTCAGCGGCAGCGCCACCCCGGCGGTCATGTGCACGAACCGGGACGGGTAGTCGTAGCTCGCCACCCGCAGCCCGACGAGCGCGCACCCGCCCGCCGCGAGGCCGAGCAGTACGCCCTTCGTCCCGAGGTCGGTCAGGGCGCCGGCCGCGAGGCCCGCACCCGCACCCGCGAGCAGGGCCACCGCGAGGGAGACCGCCCCGGGCAGCCGAAGGGACCGGACGAGCGTGGCCGCCGCGACGGCCACCCCGCCGACCGTCACCGCGTCCGGGGCCGCCGCGAGGTGTCCGCCCGCGAGCACCGCGAGGGAGGCCGAGACGACCGTGGCCATCAGGCCGTACATCCGCTCGTCGGCCCCCGCGTGGCTGCGGAGCTGGAGGACCACCGTGAGCAGCACCCAGACACCCAGGGTGCCCAGCAGCGCGGCGGGACCGTGCTCCCGGCCCGCCGCGAGCAGGGCGACATCGGCGACCAGGCCCCCGGCGAAGGCGAGCGCGATGCCCTGGCGGGCGGGCCACATGCCGTTGAGCCGGAACCATCCGGCGGCCGTCACCGCCTGGAGGAGCACCACCGGGACGAGCAGGGCGTACGGCCCGACCGCCGCGCCCCCCGCGAGCAGCAGGCCGAGTACGGCGGTGAGCACCGCGGGCTGCGTCCCCGGCGCGATGATCGGCGAGCGCCCTTCCGCGCGGGCCCGCTGCGCCTCGGTGAGCCGGGCGTTGCCCAGCGTCGTGGGCGCGCCGTAACCCGTGTCGCCGGCCTCCGGCCGCGCGGGCTCGGGCCCAGTCGCGGTCGCGGGCCCGGTCGCGTGCGCGGGTGTGGGTGTGGCGGGCGCGACGGGTGTGGCGGACGCGGCCGGGACCTCGGGCGGCAGCGGGAAGGAACCCGATGCCCCCTGGGGCGGCAGGGAGGCGGTGTCGGCGGCCGAGGGCCGGTAGGGCTGGTAGGGCTGCTGCGGCTGGTCCTGCACGCGCGGCTGCTGCGGTTCCTGGTACTGCGGCTGGTGCTGCCGCGGCTCCTGATACTGCGGCTCGTACTGCCGCGGCTCCTGGTACTGCGGCTGGTGCTGCCGCGGCTCCTGATACTGCGGCTGGTGCTGCCGCGGCTCCTGATACTGCGGCTCGTACTGCCGCGGCTCCTGGTACTGCGGCTGCTGGTACGGAGCGTGCGGCTCCGGTGTTCCGTACGGGTCGGGCTGCCGCTGCCCGTACAGCTCCGGCTGCGGCTCCGGTTGCGGCGTCCCGTACGGGTCGGGCTGCCGCTGCCCGTACCCCTGGGCCTGCCCCTGCGCCCGGTGCGGTTCCCCGTCCGGGCGGATCGTCGGCTGGTACTGCGTGTCCCAGGTCGGCGCCTGCCACGTCTGCGTCGCGCCCTGGTCGAAGGCAGCCGGATCCCGGGGCGCGGTGGCGGACTGCCCGGCCGTCCCGTCGGGCCAGTGCGGCGCCGCCGGCCGCTGCCGCCCCTCGGGGTCGTACGGATACGGGTACTGCTGATCGCTGCTGCTCATGGCCTGCGGTTCACCCTCCTGCGAACGGCGGGAGCACCTCGACCGTGCCGCCCTCGGCAAGGCGTACGGTCTCATGCCCGCGGGTCCCGACGGGGGTCCCGTCGATGAGGAACGAGCACCGCCGGAGCACCTGGCCCAGCTCGCCCGGGTGCCGTTCGCGCACCGCGTCGAGCGCCTCGGCGAGGGTCTCCGCCGCGTACGGTTCCTCCGCGGTGCCCGCGGCGGCCTTGGCCGCGGCCCAGTAGCGGATCGTCCCCGCTGCCATGGCGCCACTCCTTCGGGTCGGTTCGTCGGACGCCTCGTGCGTCAGCTCTCCATGATGGGTCACGCGGACGGCACGGCCGTCGCCCAGTCGGCGATACGGGCCAGGAGAGCGTCGTCCGCCGCGTTCTCGGCGTGGCCCATGCCCCTTTCCAGCCACAGTTCCGCGCCGCTCGGGCCGGCCGCCTCCGCCAGCATCCTCGGGTGGTCCAGCGGGAAGTAGGGGTCCCGGTCGCCGTGCACGAGCAGCAGCGGGGCCGGGGCGATGAGCGGGACCGCGGCGACCGGGGAGAGCGGGACGGGGTCCCAGTCCTCCGTGGCGATGCGGGTACGGAGTCCGTAGCGCCCGACGAGGCGGCCCGAGGGGCGCGTCACCACCCAGTGCAGCCGGCGCATCGGGGCCGTCCCCCGGTAGAACCAGCGGGCGGGAGCGCTCACGGAGACCACCGCGTCCGAGTGCGCCCCCTCACTCCCCGTGCGCCCCTCGCGCGCCGGTACCCGAACGGGCGTATGCCCCGCGGCGGTTTCCGCCGTATACAGAGCGCCGTGCCGGAGCACCACCGAACCGCCCATCGAGAACCCGACCGTCACCACCCGGTGGTGCCCCAGCTCCCGCGCCCAGGCCACCGCCGCGGCCAGGTCCAGCACCTCCCGGTCGCCCACCGTGGAGCGCCCGCCGGACCGCCCGTGGCCCCGGAACGAGAACGTGATCACGGCCGCACGCTGGGCGAAGACCCGTGCTGCGCGCCGTACGGCGGGGCGGTCGGCCGAGCCGGTGAACCCGTGCGCGACGACGATCGCGGGGGCAGCCGCGGGCCCCTCGGCCACGTCGTTCCCCGGCGTCCCGGCGCCCGCCGTGCACGGTGCGTACACCGCCTCGACCGGCACGCCGTCATCGGTCAGCAAGGTGGCGCGCCGCGAGGGAGGCGTGAGCAAGGGAACAGGGGAACCCGGGAATCGCCCCTCGGACACGGAAGTCATGTGGGCTATTCTGCTGCGATGAGGATCCGGGCAATGCAGCCCCCGGGTCCTTTTGTGCTTTACCGGCGTTGTTTCGGCGACGTTTCCACAAGCTCAGCGGTCCCCGGGGCGCGGGACCGCACCGCAGGACCCGCAGGACGCATGACGCATGACGTACGAAGCAGTGCCGCATACTCCCCCGGGTCCGGCCCGGGAGTGCCCCTCTCGCAGGGAACGAGGAGGACCGACGTAATGGGCGAGCGAACCGTGCAACACGATCGACCGAACCAGGCAGGTGGACGGCGATGAGTTCACTGCTGCTTCTGACGAACGCACTCCAGCCGTCGACGGAGGTGCTCCCCGCCCTCGGGCTTCTGCTCCACAGCGTGCGGGTGGCGCCCGCCGCGGGCCCGGCCCTCGTGGACACCCCGGGCGCCGACGTGATCCTCATCGACGGGCGGCGCGACCTTCCGCAGGTCCGCTCGCTCTGTCAGCTGCTGCGGTCCACGGGACCCGGCTGTCCGCTGATCCTCGTCGTCACCGAGGGCGGTCTCGCGGCCGTCACCGCCGACTGGGGCGTCGACGACGTCCTGCTGGACACGGCGGGGCCGGCCGAGGTCGAGGCCCGGCTGCGGCTCGCCATGGGCCGCAGCCAGATCACCTCCGACGACTCCCCGATGGAGATCCGCAACGGTGATCTCTCCGTCGACGAGGCGACGTACAGCGCGAAACTCAAGGGCCGGGTCCTGGACCTGACCTTCAAGGAATTCGAACTGCTGAAATACCTCGCCCAGCACCCGGGCCGCGTGTTCACCCGCGCCCAGCTCCTCCAGGAGGTCTGGGGCTACGACTACTTCGGCGGTACGCGGACGGTCGACGTCCACGTGCGGCGGCTGCGCGCCAAGCTCGGCCCCGAGCACGAGTCGCTGATCGGCACCGTGCGCAACGTCGGCTACCGCTTCGTCACGCCGGAGAAGGTCGAGCGCGCGGCGGAGGACGCGAAGGAGCGGGCCGCCGCCCAGCGGGAGCGCCGGTCGCGGGAGACGGAAACCGTCACCCGTTCGGAGCCGTCACCGCAGTCACCGGCCGCGGGAGGGACGGACGAAGCCCCGGTGAAGGCTGCCAAGAGGTAGAGGGCTGTCCGGTGGGGTGCCCGACGCCGGAACGCCCTCGTCGCGGAACGATTCGGGCGTTTCGGCAACGCCGTCAGGTGCCGTGCCGGACGTCCTGACAACGCTCCTGATCCACCGGACACCCCCTGGGTCCATCCGCGTAGACTGCGGCGCGTGGCCAAGGTGACGCGGGACGATGTGGCGAGACTGGCGGGGACGTCGACCGCGGTCGTCAGCTATGTCATCAACAACGGACCCCGGCCGGTCGCCCCGGCCACACGTGAGCGGGTGCTCGCCGCGATCAAGCAGTTGGGCTACCGGCCCGACCGGGTCGCCCAGGCCATGGCCTCGCGCCGCACGGACCTCATAGGCATGATCGTGCCGGACGCCCGGCAGCCGTTCTTCGCGGAGATGGCGCACGCGGTCGAACAGGCCGCCGCCGAGCGCGGGAAAATGGTGCTCGTCGGCAACTCCGACTACCGCGACGAGCGCGAGGTCCACTATCTGCGGGCCTTCCTCGGTATGCGCGTCTCCGGGCTGATCCTGGTCAGCCAGGGCCCCAGCGAGCGCGCCGCCGCCGAGATCGAGGCCTGGGACGCCCGGGTCGTCCTGCTGCACGAGCGCCCCGAGGCGATCGACGACGTCGCCGTCGTCACCGACGACGTGGGCGGCGCCCAGCTCGCCACCCGGCATCTGCTGGAGCACGGCCACGCGTACGTGGCCTGCCTCGGCGGCACGGAGGAGACGCCGGTGGTGGGCGACCCGGTCGCCGACCACGTCGAGGGGTGGCGCCGGGCGATGCACGAGTCGGGCCGCTCCACGGAGGGCCGGCTGTTCCAGGCCCCGTACAACCGCTATGACGCCTATCAGGTGGCCCTCGGGCTGCTGGCGGGCCCGGACCGGCCCCCGGCGATCTTCTGCGCCACGGACGACCAGGCCTTCGGCGTGCTGCGGGCCGCCCGTGAGCTGCGCATCGACGTACCGGGCGAGCTGGCGGTGGCGGGCTTCGACGACGTCAAGGAAGCCGGCCTCACCGATCCGCCGCTGACCACGGTCCACTCCGACCGCCCGGCGATGGCGCGGGCGGCGGTGGACCTGGTGCTGGACGACTCGCTCCGGGTCTCGGGGTCGCGGCGCGAGCGGCTGAAGCAGTTCCCCTCCGCGCTGGTGGTCCGGCGCTCGTGCGGCTGCGGGGAGCCCCCCGCCTCCGCCTGACCGCCCGCGCTTCGCGCCGTCGGCCCTTACAGCGGGCATACACGGTTCTTCCGGGCTTCTCAGGACGTACTCAGGCCCTTCTCATCTTCGCTGACCAGCCTGGTGGACATGACGGAGAACCTTCGCCCCAGCGGCGCGTACACGACGGACCAGGACCCGACCCCGTACGGCCACGGCACGGCGTACGACGGCACCCCGGGCGGCTACCCGCCGCCGCCCCCGTACGCCCCCACCGCCCCCACCACCAGGCGCCGGGCGAAGCGGCCGGTCGCGCTGCTGACGGCGGTGGCGCTCGCGGCGGGCGTGATCGGCGGCGGCACCGCGACCCTCGTCGGCCGGCTGGACGACGGTGGCCCCGGAGCCACCGGCTCGGGCGGCGCGGTCAACGGCACCACCGTCTCGCAGAGCAGCAAGGGCACCGTGGCGGGCGTGGCCGAGGCGGTCTCGCCCGCGATCGTGGAGATCGGCGCGGCCTCGTCGGCGGGCAGGTCGACCGGGTCCGGGGTCGTGATCACCGGGGACGGCGAGATCGTCACCAACAACCACGTCATCTCGGGCGCGCGGCAGATCCAGGTCACGCTCCCGGCCGGCAAGACGTACACGGCCGACGTCGTGGGCACCGACCCCGGCAAGGATCTCGCGCTCATCAAGCTCCGGGGCGCGAGCGGCCTGAAGACGGCCACGCTCGGCGACTCCTCGCAGGTCAAGGTCGGCGACCAGGTCGTGGCGATCGGCTCGCCGGAGGGCCTGACCGGCACCGTCACCAGCGGCATCGTCTCGGCGCTCGACCGGGACGTCACGGTCGCCAAGGACGACTCCGGCAGCTCCGGGCAGGGCCAGGGCGGGCAGGGCGGCGGCGACGGGCAGTGGCCGTTCGAGTTCGGTGGGCGGCAGTTCAACGGCGACACGGGCGAGGAGACGACCACGTACAAGGCGCTCCAGACGGACGCCTCGCTCAACCCCGGCAACTCCGGCGGTGCGCTGATCAACATGGACGGTGAGATCATCGGCATCAACTCCGCGATGTACGCGCCGAGTTCCTCGGCGGCCGGCAGCGGTTCCGCGGCGGGCAGCGTGGGCCTCGGCTTCGCGATCCCGGTGGACACCCTCAAGGCCGACCTGGACACCCTGCGCGCGGGCGGCGGTTCCTGATCCCGCGCGGCGCCCCGGCCGTGCGAGGCTCCGTGCGAGGCTGAGACACCCCCGTGGACCGGGCGGACCGGGCCGGGACAGAACACGAGAAGAGGACCAGCTGCGATGAGCCCCGCCGAAGACGATCCCCAGCGCATCCTGATCGTCGACGACGAGCCGGCCGTGCGCGAGGCGCTCCAGCGCAGCCTCGCCTTCGAGGGATACGGGACCCAGGTCGCGGTCGACGGGTACGACGCCCTGGCGATGACCGACGCCTACGCCCCCGACCTCATCGTCCTGGACATCCAGATGCCCCGGATGGACGGCCTCACCGCCGCCCGCCGCATCCGGGCCACCGGCTCGACCACGCCCATCCTGATGCTCACCGCCCGCGACACCGTCGGGGACCGGGTCACCGGCCTCGACGCCGGGGCGGACGACTACCTGGTCAAACCGTTCGAGCTGGACGAGCTGTTCGCCCGCATCCGGGCCCTGCTGCGCCGCAGCTCCTACGCCTCGGCGGCGGGCACGGACGCCCCCGACGACGACGTCCTCTCCTTCGCCGACCTGCGGATGGACCTGGCGACCCGCGAGGTCACCCGGGGCGGGCGGCGGGTCGAGCTGACCCGCACCGAGTTCACGCTGCTGGAGATGTTCCTGTCCCACCCGCGCCAGGTGCTGACCCGGGAACAGATCCTCAAGGCCGTCTGGGGCTTCGACTTCGAGCCGAGCTCCAACTCCCTGGACGTGTACGTGATGTATCTGCGCCGCAAGACGGAGGCGGGCGGCGAGCCGCGCCTCGTCCACACCGTGCGCGGGGTGGGGTACGCGCTGCGTGCGGGCGGGAGCGGGGAGGCGTGAGCGGGCCGGTACCCACCGGGGAGAACGGGCGGGGGCCGCGGGGAACGGGGGGTGGGCCGGTACCCACCGGGAAGAGCGGGCCCGAGCTGCGAGGGGTGAGCCCGGTACGCCGCTTCCGGGCCCTGCCGCTGCGCTCCCGGCTCGCGATGCTGGTCGCGACGGCGGTCGCGGTGGCGGTCGCCGCGGTGGCCGCCGCCTGCTGGCTGACCACCCGCGACCGGCTGACCGAGCAGCTCGACACGACGCTGTCCCGGGTGAGGCCGGACGCGGACGCGATCGGGCTGCTGGCGACGTCCTGTACGAGGGGGCTGGCCGGCGACTTCCAGATCGTGGGCCCGTACACGATCCAGTTGGTGCCGGCCACGGGCGCGGCGCCCTGCACGGTGCCCGGCAAGTCCGCCATCCCGATCGAGCCGGCCGACCGGGCCGTCGCCGCCGGGCTGCGCGAGGACACCACCCACACCACGACGGCCGAGGACGGCACGGCGATGCGGGTCTACACCTCGCCCGCCGGACCGGGCCGGCCCGGCGTCGCCGTGTCCGTCGCCGTCTCCATGAAGCAGGTCACCGACCCGCTGACCCAGCTCGCCTGGGTTCTGCTCATCGTCTCCGGCATCGGCGTCCTCGGCGCGGGCGCGGCCGGCCTGTGGATCGCGCGCGCCGGCCTCCGGCCGGTCGACGAGCTGACCGAGGCCGTCGAGCACGTGGCCCGTACCGAGGACCTGACCGTACGCATCCCGGTGTCCGGCGAGGACGAGATCGCCCGGCTGTCCAGCTCCTTCAACTCGATGACGGCCCAGCTCGCCTCCTCCCGCGACCGCCAGGCCCAGCTGATCGCGGACGCGGGCCACGAGCTGCGCACCCCGCTGACCTCGCTCCGGACGAACGTGGAGTTGCTGGCCCGCAGCGACGAGACGGGCCGGGTGATCCCGCCGGAGGACCGCAAGGCGCTGATGGCCTCGGTGAAGGCCCAGATGACGGAGCTGGCCGCGCTGATCGGCGACCTCCAGGAACTGGCCCGCCCCGACGCGGCGGAGCCCGGCCCGCTCCAGGTGGTGGCCCTGCACGAGATCACCCGTACCGCCCTGCGCCGCGCCCGCCTGCGCGGCCCCGAGCTGACGATCACCCAGGACCTGGCCCCCTGGTACGTACGCGCGGAACCGGCCGCCCTGGAGCGGGCGATCGTCAACGTCCTGGACAACGCGGTGAAGTTCAGCCCGCCGGGCGGCACGGTCGACGTGCGGCTGCACCGGGGCGAGCTGACGGTCCGGGACCGGGGCCCCGGCATCCCCGCCGAGGATCTCCCGCACGTCTTCGAACGCTTCTGGCGCTCCCCGACCGCCCGCCAGCTCCCCGGCTCGGGCCTGGGTCTGTCCATCGTGGCCCGTACGGTGCACCAGGCGGGCGGCACGATCGCCCTGCGCCCGGCCCCGGACGACGGCCCCGGCACCGTGGCGGTGCTCACGCTGCCGGGGGCGCCGACGCCGCCGCCGGGGATGTGATTCCGGGCCGACCGCCCCTCACCCCGTCGGGTTGTGCCGGATCAGCGACTCCACCAGGCCGGAACGCTGGTTCGGGTAGTCCAGCGGGACGATGCCGAGCCCCGTCCACCCGGCGGTCTCCGCACGGTCGAGGAAGGAGTGCACCTGCGGGTTGAGCCGGTCGGCGTTCCAGCGGGGCGGCATCAGCGCGGCGGTGGAGACGTAATTCATGAAGAACTTGCCCGGCTGCTGGGCCGCCTTGCGGAACTGGGCCTCGATCTTGGGGTACTTGGCGAACGGCTCCGCCATGTAGTCGTCCTGGATGTCGAAGAGAGCCTGGTCTCCGTACCGCACCCCGGGCAGCCCGCCGTTGTCCGCGAGCAGCACCACCTTGCCCCGGGCTCCGCCGAGGTCGGGCAGGGTGGCGTCGAGGCGGAACAGGGACCGCCAGCCCCGTGTGTCGAGATAGTCGTCGAAGACCGCCCGGAACGCGGCGTCGCTCTCCTCGGAATACTCCTGCTTGACCCGCATCAGCACGGTCTCGGTCGGCCGCGCCGCCAGGAACTCCCGGCAGGCGACGAGGACGTCGCCGAACATCAGGTTCTGGAAGGCGGCCCCGTGGTGGATCGCGAACGAGCCCCCGGTGATCCGGCACCGTACGTCGAGGAAGCGGATGCCACCGGCCAACTGCTGGGCGATCGTGGTGTTCTGGCACTCCGCCCAAGGGCCACCGAACCGGGCCCCCGAGTCGTGCGTGCCCGGGATCGTGAGCCGCCGGAGCTCGGTGGCGTCGGGCAGGGCGGCCATCCAGTCCCGCGTTCCGCGCACCGCCTCCCGCGTGGCGGCGACGGCCGGGGCCGCGCCGACGATCGCGGTGGCGGAGACGGCGAGGGCACCGGCCAGGAAGCTTCTGCGGGAGGGCCGGGAGAGAGGACCCGCCAGGAAGCTTCTGCGGGAGGGCCGGGACAGGGGGCCGGGCACGGGACCGGGCTCGGGACTGGGCCTGGGCACGGGACCGGGCATGCGCGCGGGGCTGGGGCTGGACATGCGGGGTGCCTCCAAGGGCCGTGGGGGGGCAGGGGGTGTCGGACCCCCTGGGCTCTTGGATTCTGACGGGCTCACGTCACCTCCGGAAGAGGGTGGCCGCCCCGCCCTCGTTCCCGGCTCAGCTCGCGTGCTGGTACGAGGCGTAGGTGACGTACCCCGCGTCACCCCCCTGGAAGTACGTCGCCTCGTCCTCCGGAGCGATCGGCAGCCCGGCGCGCATCCGCTCGACCAGGTCCGGGTTGGCGATGAACGCCCGGCCGAAGCTGATGAGATCGGCGCCCAGCCCGAGCCAGCGGTCGGCGTCCGGGCGCGCGGCACGCTTGGGCCCCATCGGCAGCACCGGGTTCATGATCAGCGTTCCGGGCCACGCCCGGCGCAGGGCGACCAGCACGTCCTCGTCGGCCGTCGCCTCCAGGTGCACGTAGGCCGGCTCCAGGCGCGCCAACTCCCGGAGCAGCACGGTGTAGAGCTCGGGTACGTCCCGCTCCTCGACGCCCCAGAACGCCCCGCCCGGCGAGAGCCGGATGCCGGTCCTGGCCGCGCCCACCGCGTCGACGGTCGCCGCCGTCGCGTCCACGGCGAACCGCACCCGGTTGGCGAGGGAACCGCCGTACCGGTCGGTCCGGAGGTTGGCGTTCGAGGAGAGGAACTGGGAGATCAAGTAGCCGTTGGCGCCGTGGAGTTCGACACCGTCGAACCCGGCGTCGACGGCCCGGCGGGCGGCCGACGCGTACGACTCGACGTGTTCGGGCACCTCGGCCGTCTCCAGGGCGCGCGGCACCGGCACGGGCTGCGGGCCCGTCGGGGTGAACACCTCGCCGGTCGCCGCGACGGCGGAGGGTCCGACCGGCCGCAGGCCGGTGGTGTCCGGGTGCGAGACCCGGCCGCCGTGCATGATCTGGGCGAAGATCCGGCCTCCGTTGGCGTGCACCGCAGCGGTCACCGGCCGCCACGAGGCGACCTGCTCATCGGTGTGGAGACCCGGCGTACCGGGGTTCGACTGCCCGACCAGGCTCGGCTGCACCCCCTCGCTCACGATGAGCCCGGCGGTCGCCCGCTGCGCGTAGTACGTGGCCATCGAGGGCGTCGCCAGCCCCCCGGCGGCGGCCCTGACGCGGGACATCGGCGCCATCACCACCCGGTTGGGCAGCCGCAGGTCACCGAGGCGGTAACGGTCGAAAAGGCTCTGGCTCATAGCGCGAATCCCCTGACTCCATCAGCTCCGTAGCACCCGTGAACCGGGCACGGCGCTACGCTAAAACCTGACATCAATGTGAGGGGCAAGCCCGTCCGGCGACCCCCTCGGCGGGGAGCGGAGGGGCCACACCATGCGCATCGGAGAGCTCGCGGCCACCACGGGGGCCAGCGTCCGGTCCCTGCGCTACTACGAGGAGCAGCGGCTCCTCACCAGCAGCCGCAGCCCGAGCGGCCAGCGGCATTACACGCATGCCGAGGTCGAGCGGGTCCGTTTCATCCAGCGGCTCTACGCCGCCGGCCTGTCCAGCCGCACCATCATGGAGCTGCTGCCCTGCGTCGAGGCTCCCAGCGAGGAGACCTCCGACGCGGCGATGGAGCGGATGGAGCTGGAGCGGGAGCGGCTCTCCGCGCACATCGACGACCTCCGCTCCACCCGGGACGCCCTGGACGCCCTGATGGCCGTCAACCGGGCCCACCGCTCCACGCTGCGGCCGGGGGCGCAAAGTGTCCGTGACAAAGACGGAGCGGGTCGGCTTTCTTAACGGATAACAGCGGAAGAACATATTCAGCGCGACCGTTCCCGGAATTCCCGGGGCGCCCTGAAAACCTTTGCCGGGGATCTCGAAATACCTTTAACCTGAGGCCACTTCGGGGACCCGGGCGCGTGAGCGAGCAAGCGACGACCGGACCCTTTCTCTCCACTCCACTCTCCACGCATTCCGGACTCCGGGATACGTGGCAATGAAAAGCGAGGAAGACCTGTGCGACGCATGACCTCCGCTCTCCTTTCCCTGAGCGCCCTGCTGACCGCCTCCGCCCTGGCCGCCCCGGCGGCCGGAGCCGCCCCGCACAGCGACCGCGCGGCCGGGGCCTCCGCGAGCGGAGCCTTCGCGGACGGCGTCCCCGCAGGCTGGGAGAAGGTGGACGAGGCCGACCTGGCGCGTATCACCGGTGCCTCCGACAGGCAGAAGTCCCTGTCCGCCTCCGGCAGAAGCACCTCCGGGCCAAGCGCCTCCGCCCCGGCCGACGAGTCCGGCCCCGTGGCCATCAAGTCGGTGCGCAACGGGAAGTTCACGGCCACCGAGGTGAATTACTCCGCGCCCCACACCGGTGCTCTGCGCGCCCGTTCCACGCAGGTCCTCGGCGCGTGGGAGAGCTTCGCATTCGAGTGGGACGAGGCCGGCGACACCTTCGCCATCAAGTCCCTCGCGAACAACCGTTACGTGGCGGTCGAAAAGAACTTCACCGGCCAGGCGCAGAACGTTCTGCGGGCCCGCTCGACGACAGCGGGCGGCTGGGAGCGGTTCGTCATCTACCACAACGAGGACCTGAACCTCTACGCGCTCCGGTCCACCCTGAACAATCTCTTCGTCGCGATGGAGAACAGCTACACGGGTCCGCTCCAGTACACGCTGCGCGCTCGCTCCGCCGACGTCACCGGCTCCTGGGAGCAGTTCGACCTGTACAGCATCGTCGGCTGACCTCGCCTGGCCGGGGGTGGGCCGAGCGGGGGGCGGGCCGAGCGGGGGGCGGGCCGAGCGGGGGCGGGCCGGAAAAGGTGATCTTGTCCGCCTTGTCATGACTTCATAACAGGCGGCCCCGAGTACAACTGCCGTGCGGTGCGGCCGGTCTGACGTGGTGTGACTCACACCACTTCGACCGGTGAGGATCCGGGCGCCCGACCAGGCGTCGCGCAGTGACCATTCGAGAAATCGGGGAACGACATGACCATCATCCGACGCGTGTCAGCCATCGGCGCCGCTGTCACCGCCACCGCCTGCGCCGCGATCGCCCTCGCCCCGGCCGCCGTCGCGGCGGAGCCGACGGCCCAGCGGACCACCGCGGCACCGAAGGCCGCCGCGGCCGCGACGTACAACGGCGCCTGCGGCGGCGGCTACTCCGTGGTGAACTCGGCGCAGATCGGCACCAAGGGCACGGTATTCCTCACCTACAGCTCCGCCACCGGCAAGAACTGTGTGGTGACCGTCCGCACCACGCCCGGGACCGCCGTGCACATGACGGCCTCACTCGGGTTCGCCTCGCCCACCACGACGGTCTCGGACACGGGGTACTACACCACGTACGCGGGACCGGTCTATCTCGACGCACGCGGCCTGTGCGTGACGTGGCGCGGCGAGATCTCCGGTGAGGTGGCGGGCAAGAACGGCACCAACTGCGGTTCCCTGGCCGCGAACCGTCGATGAGCCGACGCTGAACGAAAGCGGCCCGGCGCGTGGTGTGCGCACACCACGCGCCGGGCCGATCCCGTTTCGGCAGGCTGGCCGCATTGGCCGACAGTCGTCGACGGTCGCTGACGGTTGTTGACGGTCGTTGCTCCGACCAGGTCGTGCGCTGCCGCGACCTGGTGCGTGCCGACGTACCCCGACCGGATCGTGCGCCACCGCGACGTGGTGAGGCGCGACGCCAACTACCTAAAGAACCAGGAGAAACAACCCCACCCGACCCACCCCGGCGACCACCTGACGCATCCCAGGAGCTTGTCACCCGCACGGGTGAGGTTTGCCAACTCGGCTCGCTTTTGCACCCGTTGTCCGGCATATGCTCACGCCAGCAGCCAACACCCCACCAGACATACGTCGGCCCCCGACCGGGACTGCAATCCCAACCGAGGGCCTGGCCACCAAGGAAGAAGACGCTTCCCCGATGGATACCCAGCAGAATACTGCGCTCACGCGCGCCCTGGCGGAGATTCCCGGGCCCCTCCCGGCCCGAGGCGTGATCCACATCGCCATTCCGCACACCGACCGCTTCACCGTCGTCGGCAACCACCTCGCCCAGCACCCCGACCTCAGCTGCACCGCCGTCGGCATCGCCGTACGCATCCAGTCGCTGCCCCAAGGATTCGAGGTCGGCGTCAAAGCCCTCGCCGCCCGCTGCCGGGAAGGCGAGAAGCGCATCGCCGCCGCCCTGCGCGAACTCGAAGCCTTCGGCTACCTGCAGCGCGTCCGCGACCGACTGCCCAGCGGCCGGACCATCACCCGCACGGTCTTCTGCAACCAGCCCACAGCGCTACTGCGCCCCCGCCCAGCAGCGATCGCGCGACAACCCGCCGCAACAGCCACACCCCAGGCACCAGCAGCGGCAGCGGCAGCCCCTCCCGGACCGGCACCCGCACCCGCACCCGCACCGGCACCGGCACCGGCCGAAGTGCCCACGGCAGCCGTTCCCGCCCCGGCACACGTTCCCGCCCCGGCCCCGGCACCCGCGCCCGCGCCGGACATGCCCGCATCCCCGCCCGTACCGCCGCCGCCCTCCTTCGTGGATCCCCCGCCCCCACTCTTCGTACCGCTGATCCCGCCCCCGACCGCACCGAAGCCACCACCCCCGCCTCTCCCCCAGCCGGACGAGCCCACCCCCGAACTCGACCGCGCCGCCACCGCACTCCTCAGCGACCTACGCCGTCACGCGCCGGAGTTCACCCTCTCCGAGACCGACATCCGTCAGCTGGTGCCCGGCGTCGCGGCCTGGCTCGAACGGGCCGCCCACCCCGACGCCATCCGCCGTGCCCTCACCACCGACCTGCCCCACCCTCTCCGGCGTCCCGCGCTGCTCCTCAAACACCGGCTCACCGCCCTCCTGCCCCCACCGCTCCCCGGCGTTCTCGACCTGACCGCCCCCACCCGTCCCCGCCCCCGTATCACCATCACGCCTTTCCAGACCTGCGACGACTGCGACCGGGCCTTCCGCTCCCCCACCCCCGGCCACTGCCGCGACTGCCGCGAACAGCGCACGCACCGAAGCGAAGAAAACGCACGGACTGCCGCCGCCTGACCGGGCGGAGCGCAGCGGCGCGGACAGCGCGTCCGCATGGCTTTCGTCACAGCGAAAAGACGGAATCCGAGGGCAACTGCGCACTTTGGTGACGTCTGTCCGCCGTGTGTGCCGCCGCCCCGCCCCGCAACCCGGAATAATCCCCCGGCCCTCTCACAGGACCCCCATACCATCGGCACAGGTCGCCCGCGTGATTGTTCCGCCGTGGCAACCGCCCCTCAGCATTTCCCGCCGTTCGGACCCGACCCAAGGGATCATGTGAAGATTCGCCGCGCTCTCGCCACCGCCGTCGCCGCCGCCGTGACCGCCCCCGCCGTGCTGCTCTCCGTCACCCCCGCGTTCGCCGACACCAAGCCGGCGGCGCAGACGCAGAACAAGCAGAACAAGCCGACCATCAAGGAGCTGGAGAAGGCTGCCGCCGAGGCCCGGAAGGCGTACGACAAGGCCGTCGAGGCGAAGGCCGACGCCGTCCTGGAGCTGGAGAAGACGCTCGCCGCCCTCGACAGCACCCACCCCCTGGCGGTCGCCGCCAAGGCCGCCAAGCAGGCCGCCAAGGACGCCGCCGCCGCCAAGACCACCGCCGACCAGGCCGTGACCGCCGCGAAGGCGGCCATCGCCGAGCTGCCCGAGGACGCCACCGAGGAGCAGAAGACCGCCGCCGAGACCGCGCTCTCCGAGGCCGAGGCGGCCGCTGCGACGGCTGCCACCGCCGAGACCGACGCCGTCGCCAAGGCCGCCGAGGCCGGCGAGGCACTCGACGACGCCCGGGTCGCGGCGGTCCGCGCCTACAGCGTGGTCGACAAGGCCCTGGACGACGCGCTCGCCGCGAAGATCGCGGCCGACGCGGCGCTGGCCCAGGCCAAGAAGGAGGCGGAGGAGGAGGGCCAGGACTGCGAGCCCGAGCACGACCTCACCGCCAAGGTGACCGGCCTGCCGACCAAGCTCGTCGCCGGGACGACCACCGCCTTCTCCGTCCGGGTGACCAACGGCTCCGACCGGCACATGGACGAGGTCATCGCCTACGCCGGAGTCCACGCGACCGACAAGACCGGTCTCAAGGACACGGGCAAGTTCTTCCGCCTCCAGTGGTCCACCAAGTCGTCCCCGAAGTGGCAGGACGTCAACGAGGACAACTACATCGACGGTGTCGGCGCGCTGAAGCCCGGCGCCCGGACCGACGTGAAGCTGCGCCTCACGCTCGACAAGGCCACCCCGGCCGGTAACGGTGTCGCGTTCATCGCGGCCGACTTCTTCAACGAGGACGGCTCCTGCGGCGGGGCGCCCGGCGCGGACATGTACGAGTTCGACGTCAAGGCCGCCGGCAGCAAGCCCGGCAAGACCGAGGACGCCAAGCCCAAGCCCGCCAAGACCACGAAGCCCGGCGGCAACGGCTCCGGCCACACGCCGCAGGGTTCGACGTCGGGCACCCCGGCGAAGACCGGCACGGACGGCACCCTCGCCGCCACGGGTTCGTCCTCCGCCACCACCTCGATCGCCCTCGCGGGCGGTGCGGCCGTGGTGCTCGGCGCGGCGGCGGTACTCGTCGTGCGTCGCCGGAAGGCCGGTTCCAACGCCTGACGGTGAAGCCGTGCAGCGGTGAGAGGGCGGAGACCTGTACGGGTCTCCGCCCTCTCGCGTCGCCTCTGTCATCTCTGTCATCTCTGTCGTCTCAGGGCATCGTCGCGCTCAACTCCGCGACAGCCTGCCCCGCTTGAGGTGCAGCACCTCGTCCGACGCCTGGGCCACCTGCACGGAGTGGGTCACCACGATGACGCACTTGCCGTCGTCGTGGGCCAGCTTGCGCAGCACCTCGACGATGCCGTCGGCGGTGTCCTGGTCGAGGCTTCCGGTGGGTTCGTCGGCGAAGAGGACGTCCACCTCGCAGGCCAGCGCGCGGGCGATCGCCACCCGCTGCTGCTGTCCGCCGGAGAGCTGCCCGATCCTGCGGTGGCGGTCCTCCTCCGCGATGCCGAGGAGCGCGAGGAGTTCGTTCGCGCGGTCCTTGCGGCCACGCCGGGCCGCGCCGGTGATCTCCATGGCCGAGGTGACGTTCTGCACGGCGGTCAGGTAGCCGAGAAGGTTGAAGGACTGGAACACCGTGGCCGCGTGCCGCCTGCGGTAGGTGTCCAGGCCCAGCCGGCCCAGTTCCTCGCCCCGGAAGAGGACCGTGCCCCCACTGGGCGCGTCGAGGCCGCTGGCCAGCGAGAGCAGGGTGGTCTTGCCACTGCCGGAGGGGCCGACGACCGCGTACATGCGGCCCTGCTCGAAGTCCTGGCTGACGCTTTTGAGGACCGTGCGCTCCCGGGCACGGTTGCCGACGGGGTAACTCTTCATGACGTCGACAAGTTGAAGAACCGGGGGCGGGCCGCCGGTCGTCGGGCCGGCTGTCGGGCCGGTCGTCAGGCCGGTCGTCGCATCGGTTCGCGGCATGGTCAGTCGCCCTTCGTGAGGATCTGGCGGGGCTTCAGGCGCAGGACGCGGTAGCCGGGTACGAGGGTGGCCGCGGCGGCGATACCGAGGCCGGCCGCGCCGACCTGCCCGATGTCGCCCGCGGTGAGCCGGACGTCCAGCTCGTCGATGGGCTCGGCCGCCGGCTGCTCCTCCTGCGGTGCTCCGCCCATGGAGTCGGCGTAGTCGTTCCGTTTCCCGGCGTCGGCGTCCTCGGCGGCCTCGGCCACCTCACCGGCCAGCAGCCCGCTTCCCACGGTTCCGGCCAGCGCCTGGCTGGCGGGCACGGCGAGGCCGATGGCGATCAGCGCGCAGGCGGCGATCTCCACCAGGTGCTGGCCGAGCAGCCGCGGCTTGCGCTCCCCCATGGCCAGCAGGATGCCGAGCTCCTGACGGCGCTCGCGCAGCGAACCGGCCACGACCAGCGACACGACCGCCAGACCGGCCAGCGAGACCAGCCACACCGTGAGCGTCGCGAACCCCGCGGTCCGGGCGATGGGGCCGACGATCTGCTGGTACTGCTTGTCGTTCACCGCGAGCGGATAGATCTCCGGATCGAGGCCGAGCGCCTCGGCCTCCTCCCGCAGCTTCGGCAGATCGCCCGGGCCGCGCAGGGTGAAGGTGGCCTCATGGATGTCCGGGCCCTCGCTGGTCGGAGCGACGGCCGACAGCGAACCTGCCGCGTCCGGCGAGGCGTAGAGCAGGTTGGCCGGGTCGGCGAGCGCGGGCACGTACTGGCTGCTGGAGGCGGTGTCGCTGACGTAGACGCCGCCGACCGTGAACTCCTTCGGCGGCTGCGTGCTGCCGTCGCCGAGGAAGGGACGCACGGTGACCTTGTCGCCCACCTCCAGCTTGTTGGCCTCCGCGAGGCGCTTCTCCAGGACGAGGACTCCACCCTTGGTGTCCGGTCCGATGCCCCGGCCGGCGACGATCTTCGAGGTGCCGTTGCGGAAGGCGGGCGTCGCGAGCAGGTCCCGTACGCCGTCGATCTTGAAGTAGTCGCCCGACTCGGTGTCGGTGGCGGGGGGCGGCGGTACGGCGCGGTAGAGCTTCAGCCGGTCCGTGGGCTGGCCCGCCGCCTCCACCTTGTAGCTGAACCCGGTGACGACCGGCGACGCGCCGAGGCGGTCGGCCTGTCCGCTGCGCAGCCGGTCGGAATCGTCGATCCGGACACCGCTCGCGCCGCCGTTCTCCGCCTTCCCCGACTTCATGAGCGCGTTGATGTCCAGGGACAGCGTGGCCACCGCGCCCACCGTGCGCTTCGCGTCCGTCGCGGCGCGGTCGGCCGCCGACCGGATGAGGAAGCCGGAGAGGACCAGGGCGCAGATCACGAAGAACAGGCCGGTCAGCATCAGTGCCTTGCCGGGCGTGGCGCTCAGACGCCACCAGGCCCGTTTGTACAGGTTCATGGGATCTTTTTCTCTTTGCAGTCGGTTCCGGACAGCCAGACAGCCAGCCGGACAGACGGACAGACGGGCGGACGGACGAATGGACTGACGGCTCACGCTAGGAAGCGGGCGTTATCGGGGGCGTTCGGCGGCGGGCCGGGCCGGACGGCCTCTCATACGTCGTCCACATGCGGGCTCTGGTAGTCATGGGGGCGCGCCCGCCCCGGGACGTATGCAGAGAAGTGGCGCCACCCGCCCCGCCGGCCCGCCACCCCGCGCGAGGAGAGGCGAGACCGGCGATGCGTGTGCTGATCGTCGAGGACGAGGAGTTCATGGCCGAGATCATCGGCCTCGGCCTGCGCCGCGAAGGCATCTCGTCCGACGCCGTCCACGACGGTGAGGCGGCCCTGGAGAAGCTCGCGGTCAACGACTACGACATCGTGATCCTCGACCGCGATCTGCCGGGCGTCCACGGCGACGAGGTCTGCCGCCGTACGGTCGCGGAGCACCCCGGCTGCCGGATCCTGATGCTGACCGCCGCGGGCCGCCTCGGCGACAAGGTGACGGGCCTGGGCCTCGGCGCCGACGACTATCTCCCCAAGCCCTTCGACTTCCCGGAGCTGGTGGCACGGCTCCGCGCCCTCTACCGCCGGGCCGCTCCCGCGCACGCCCCGACCCTGGCCGTCGCCGGCCTGACGCTGGACACCCACCGCCGGCGGGCCGAGCGGGCGGGCCGGGAGATCCGGCTGACGCCGAAGGAACTGGCCGTCCTGGAGCTGCTGATGCGGGCGGAGGGCGGTGTGCTCAGCGCGGAGTATCTGCTGGAGAAGGCGTGGGACGAGGCGGCCGACCCGTTCACCAACGCGGTGCGCCTGGTCATCCACACCCTGCGGCGCAAGCTGGGCGTGCCGCCGCTGCTGCACACCTCGGTCGGCGCCGGCTACTACCTGGCGGAGCGCCCATGACCGGGGAGTGCCGTGCCCCGGTCTCCGGGGAGCGTCGGGTCCTGGTGGCCAGGAAGCGCGTCCTGGTGGCCGGCAAGCGGCGGGTCCTGGTGGTCGGCCAGCGGTGGACCTCCGCCGCCGGAGAACGCAGGACCCCCGCCCCCGGAGAGCGCCGGACCCCCGTGGCCGGGAAGCGCCGGGTCAGCATCCACACCCGGCTCTTCCTCGGCTTCGCGCTCGTCCTGGTGGTCTCCGGGGCCCTGATGGTGGCCGCGGTCTACCTCGGTACGCGGTTCCTGCCCTCCTACGACCTGGGCAGCACGCCCCCGGGAACCACCGGGTACGTCCCCGGCCGGACAGCGGACCCGGGGTCCGGCCCGGCCCCGTACGCCGTCCCCGGCCCGGCCCCGTCCGCCGTCCCCGGCCCGTACGCCGAAACGCGGGTGGTCCGCTCGAAGGAGGACGTGTGGTCCACCGTGCTGACCGTCTCCGTGGTGGGCGCCTCGCTCGTGGCCGCGCTGGGCCTGGCCGCCGGATGGCTGCTCTCCCGCCGTCTGCTGGCCCCGCTGCACACCATCGGCCGGGCCGCGGCCCGTGCGGGCGAGGGTGACCTCTCCTACCGGATCCACGCCACCGGCCCGAACGACGAACTCCGCGCGCTCGCCGACACCTTCGACGACACCCTGGACCGGCTGGAACGCTCCTTCGCCGCCCATCAGCGCTTCGCCGCCAACGCCTCCCACGAGCTGCTCACCCCGCTGGCCACCACCCGTACCGCCCTGCAACTGGCGGCGTCCGACGACTCCGGCCGCGAACTGCTGCGGCTCGCCCCGCGGCTGGCCGCCGTCAACGAACGCAGTATCGAGATCGTGCACGGCCTGCTCCAGCTGGCCGGGGCCGAACACGCGCGCCCGGACACCGAGCCCGCCGACCTCGCCGAGATCGCCGCGGAGGCCTGCGGAGAACTGGCCGGGCGGGCGCGGTCCGCCGGAATCACCCTGGAGACCGACCTGGAGCCGGGACACCTGTTCGCCGGCAACACCGCGCTGCTGCGCCGGCTGGTGCACAACCTCGTCGACAACGCGCTCACGCACAACGTCCCGGCGGCGGACCCGGGCGGCTGGGTGCACGTGGCCGTCTTCGGCGACGTGCCGGTCTCCCTGGAGGTCGCCAACTCCGGCCCCGCGCTGGACCCCGAGCACACCGACCGCCTCTTCGAACCGTTCCACCGGGCCGCTCCCCGGGTACGCAGCGACCGCACCGGCCACGGCCTCGGCCTCGCCATCGCCCACGCGGTGGTGCGCGCCCACCACGGCACGATCACCGCCGTCGCCAACCCCGACGGGGGTCTGACGGTACGGGCCGACTTCCCCGGAGACAGCTGAGCCGGCCGCCGCCCACCGGGCCCCGGCGCTCAGACCGTGTGCGAGGATCGGAACCTCAGCCGGTACTCCGTCGGCGTCGCGTTCAGCCGCCGCCGGAAGGCGCGTACCAGGGTGTCCACCGTGCCGAACCCGCAGACGGACGCGATGCGTTCGAGAGTGGCATCGGAGGTCTCCAGCTCGTTACGGGCCTTCTCGACCCGTACGGACTCGATGTAGGCGTACGGGGTCGTACCGAGCTCGGTCTTGAAGATCCGGGTCAGGTGACGGTCGCTGACATGGGCGTACGCCGCGAGGTCCGCGACGGTGAGCCGGCGGCCGAGGTTGCGCAGGATGTGGTGGCGGAGGTCCTCGACCCGTCGCGTCGCCGAGATCTGCTCCAGCGGAACGCTGAACTGGCTCTGCCCGCTCTGCCGCTTCAGGTACATCACGAGCTGACGGGCGACACGCAGGGCGACGGCCTCGCCGAGGTCGTCCGCGACCAGGGCGAGGGACAGATCGAGGCAGGCGCTGATCCCGGCCCCGGTCCAGACGTCGCCCTCGCGGATGAAGATCGGGTCGGCGTCGACCTCGATCTCCGGGTGTTCGGCGGCGAGTTGGCGCGCGGTCGACCAGTGGGTGGTGGCGCGCTTGCCGTCGAGCAGCCCGGCGGCGGCCAGCAGATGCGCTCCGACGCAGACGGAGGTGACCCGCCGGGTGCGGGCGGCGAGTTCCCTGACCCGCTCCACCAGCCCGGGGTCGACGAGGGCGTGCACCCGGCGCTCGCTGTCGATCTCCACCGAGCCAGGGACGATGAGGGTGTCGATGCTCCGCCCGGCCACCTCGTCGAAGGTGAGATCGGGGAGGATGCGGACCCCGGCCCCGGTGGTGACGGGGTCCCTGGACCCGGCGGCCAGGACGACCTCGTATCCGGCCGCGTCGTCGGACTCGCGGCGGGCGAGCGAGAACACCTCCGGGGGCCCGGTGACGTCGAGCAGGTCGACGCCCTCGAAGAGGACGATGACGACGAGCCGTCCGGCGATGCCCATGCCCGGCCACTCCCTGATCAGCGGTATCCCGGCAGCGGCCGCCACCGGAGACGTATGTCGGTATCTGCATGTTAGACGTCATTGCGGACACCCCTGGCCGGGCCCTAGCGTCGGAAACGGCTCGGCACCCGAGCGCATCCCTCCCCGACGCATAACACCGAGGCGGTACACCCATGTCCCGAACCACCCTGCGCGAGCTCAACGGCTTCGACGCGACCCCGGCCGTGCTCACCGGCTCCACGCTGATCCTGGTCGACTACCAGAACACCTACACCCGCGGCGTGATGGAACTCGACGGGTGGCAGGACTCGCTGGATGCCGCCGCGCGCCTGCTGGCCCGGGCCCGCGAGGCGGGGACGAAGGTCGTGCATGTCATCAACGACGGCGACGAGGGAACCCCGTACGACATCCGGGCCGAGATCGGACAGATCCACCCCGCCCTCACCCCGGCCGACGGCGAGACCGTCGTCGTCAAGCAGGCCCCGGACTCCTTCCACGGCACCGACCTGGGCGAGCACGTCCCCGAGGGCCAGGACGTGATCATCGCCGGCTGGATGACCCACATGTGCGTGGCGTTCACGGCACAGGGCGCGTTCCTGCGCGGCAACCGCCCCACGGTCGTCGCCGACGCCTGCGCGACCCGGTCCCTGCCCGTCGCCGGGACCGACCTCGACGCCCGTCAGGTGCACCACGGCGCGCTGGCCACCATCGGCGACCTGTACGGGGTCGTCGTCGCCTCCCCGGAGGAGATCACGCGATAGCGCGGCCGGAGAAGGCCGGACAGGTCCCGGCCACGCCACGTCAGGTCCGCACAGCACATCCATCACCCCGGCTCCTTGCGTCGCACGAGTGCCGGGTGGCAGGGTTCGCATGGCCGAAACTGTGTGCGGCTCAACTGTGTGCGGCCTCAACTGTATGCGCCCTCACGTGCGCGACCTCACGTGTGCGACCTCCAAAGACCAGGTGGGGATGGACGAGCAGGCGTTCGATGCCTTTTACGCCGGAAGCGTGGGACGGCTCATCGGCCAGCTGTACGCCATGATCGGTGACCGTGCCGAGGCGCAGGACGTGGTCCAGGAAGCCTTCGTACGGGCCTGGGAGCGCCGGACCGCACTGGACAAGGACGGTGCGCCGGAGGCGTGGGTGCGTACGGTGGCCTACCGCCTGGCGGTCAGCCGGTGGCGGCGGGTGCGTACCTCCCTCACCTTCGCGAAGCGGCAGGGTCCGCCCCCGGACGTGCCGCCGCCGGACGATCACCATGTGCTGCTGGTCGCGGCGTTGAAGCAGATCCCCGCGGCGCAGCGACGGGTCATCGTGCTCCATCACCTGTGCGATCTCGAAGTGAAGCAGGTCGCCGAGGAGACCAACGCGCCTGTCGGTACGGTCAAGGCGCAGCTGAGCCGGGGGCGTGCCGCGCTGGCGAGGATTCTGGCCGATACTGAGCTGGATCCGCGAGCGGCCCGGGTTTCGGAGGTGGAACGTGGTTGAGGAGTCCGGCTTGCACGAGCGGCTCGCCGACCTCGCCGACGACGGACGGCAGGGCGCCATGCCGCTGGCCGCCGAGCAGATCCGGGCACGCGGGGACCGGCGTCGGCGTCGCAAGCGGGCGGCCCGGGCCTCGGGCGGCGTGCTGCTGGCCGCCGCCGTGGTCGTGGGGGGCCTCACGCTGGTCCGGGCCGGGCTGCCGGATTCGGCGCCGCCCGCCGCGGCTCCGAGCCCGTCCGCGAGCGCTCCGCGGTTCGTGGCCCCGACGCCCGCACCGGGCGAGGAGTACGCCAGCGAACTCGGTTACGTGTACGACGCGGTGGAGCTGGACGGGGGCAGGGTCCGGGTCACCGTCCAGCAGCTTCGCGACGAGGAGGGGGCCGCCGTGCCCACCGGCGTGGTGCACGAGCTGACCCTGCCGGCGGTGACACCGGTCGAGGTGGAGCGCCTGACCGGAGGGGAACCCGGGGACAAGCGGCTGGAAGATGTCGTGGGCCGGCTGCGGGCCGGGCCGCAGTGGGTCTTCGCCCTCGACTACGACGCCGAAGGCCGGGTCCAGTCGCTGCGGGAAGCACACTGGCTGTCCGTGGAGTGACATCAGTGGGTGACGTCCGAGGGGTGACGTCCATGGGGCGACGTCCGTGGAGTGACCTTCGTGCCGGTCCGGACGGCGTTCAGCTCCGGTCGGGAAAATAGTTCCGGCCCGGATGCAACCCGGGGTGCGGTGTGGGGCGTAGAGACCGTGTAACCCGCCCACGCCGGCCTTCAGGAGTACGTCGACCATGCACGCTGCACGCCTCCAGGCAACGTCGCGCCTGCTCACCGCTGTCGTCCTCGGCGCCCTGGTCCTGACCGGCTGCGGCGGGACGACCGAGGACTCCGCCTCCCCCTCCCCCGTGGGAGCGACGGCCACCGAGTCGGCCGCCGCACCGGCCACCGAGCCGGCGGCCGAGGCCCCGTTCGCCGGTACCAAGCAGTTCGTGACGATCGACAGGGCCTGGGCCGAGGACGGGCTGACCAAGCTGTCGGTACGGCTCGCCGAGAAGAAGGTGAACACCCAGTTCGACACGTGGGAGATCATTCCCGGTACGGGGAAACACACCACGGTGACCCTGGCGAAGGATGCCCGGGTGATGCTGACCGTGCCGGTGCGCGGCGACCGCACCCCGGAGGTCGGGGGCGGTGAACCCGTGTCGACCTCCCAGGCCGAACTCGTCGACCTGATCACGCAGTTGGAGCCCCGCATCCGTGAGGGCGCCGGGTTCGACCTGAGCTTCGACGGAGAGGGCCGGGTCACCAAGTTGCTGTCGCTGTACAAGCCGTGAGCCGGGCGCGCCCGCCACGCCGGAATCTGCCGGGGACCGCGGCGGAGGTGCGGCATGGCCGATGAAACCGACCTGGAGGTCCGGCTCGCCGGCCTCGCCGCCTCGGGCCGGCGCCACGCCGCACCGCAGGCCGCGGAGCAGGTCCGAGCGCGCGGCGATCGGCGCCGTCGGCGCAAGCGGGCGGCTCGGGCGTCGGGCGGTGTGGTGATGGCCGCGGCTCTGGTCGTGGGGGGCCTGTCGGCGGCCCGGCTCGGACCGGAGGCGGCACCGTCCGCCGCGAAGCCGACAGCAGCGGCGAGCGCCTCCCCGTTCGTGGCCCCGACGCCCGCACCGGGGGAGGAATACGCCAGTGAACTCGGTTTCGTTTACGACGCGGTGGCACTGGAGGGTCATGCGGTTCGGGTCACCGTGGCGCAGGTCCGCTCCGGAAGGGGTTCTGTCACACGCACTGGAGTGGTGCATAGAACGACCCTGAAACCGGAGACTCCGGTCGAAGTCAAACATGTGAACGGCGGAGAAGCGGGGGACATGAGGGTAAACGAATTGGTGGACCGGCTCAGCACCGGTCCGCAGTGGGTGTTCGCCATCGATTACGACAGCGAAGGCCGCGTGGTGTCGCTTCGGGAAGCTTATTGGCTGACCGCCAAGTGAGCCCCTGACCAGGCTTAACAGCCACCCAGAAACCCAGACACCCCCACGAGACCCGTCAGCCTTCTCGGCTGCCGGGATATTCGCCATTCGGTGGCGGCACGCGCGTGAAATGCAGAAGAAAAAAATAATCTGATGCGAGTGCAACCCGGGGAGACAGGTGGGGCGTAGAGAGTGTGTAACCGCAACACACTGACCAATAGGAGCAGTTGACCATGAACGCTTTTCGCCGTCACTCCGCCAGAGGCTGGCTCACCGCTATCGCTCTCAGCACCCTTGTTCTGACCGGCTGCGGTCAGAAGTCCGCCGACCAGATGGCCCCCTCCGCAGCCGCCAAGCCGGCTTCGTCCTCTGCGGCCGACGACACGACGGACACGACGGACGCGGCGGAGGACGCTCGGCCCGGGGCCGGCGACAAGCCCGCTCCTCCCGCCGCGAGCGACGAGAAGAGCACACCGCCCTCGCGAGCCGACAAGACCGGCTTCCGCACGGACGCCGACAGGAAGTCCACCGACGCCGCCGCCCCGTCCTCCGCACCGGCAGCCCCGGCAGCCCCGGCAGCCCCGGCAGCCTCCAAGGACACCTCGGCGGCGGCCGGCACCGCCCCCTTCGCCGGCACCGAGCCGTTCGTCAACATCAGCAAGGCCTGGATCAGCGACGGACGCGCCTATCTGTCCGTGCGAACCGCCGAAAAGAAGATCAACACCCAGTTCGACACCTGGGAGATCACCCCGGGCACGGGCCCCTTCACGACGGTGCCCATGGCCGGGAACAGCCGGGTACTGCTGGCGGTCCCGGTCCGCGACGAGGTCGCCGGCACCAGCCGCGCCGAGCTGCTCCCGTACTCCCCCGCCGAGCTGGTCACCCTGATCAACCGGCTCGACCCCGCGTTCTCCGACGGCGTCGGGTACGACCTGGTCGTCGACGACGCGGGCCAGGTGACCGGCCTGACGTCGCTGTTCAGGCCCTGACGTGCCCCCAGGCCTCCGCCGAGGGGACCGGCGGCGGGCCCGCAGGCCCGCCGCCCCTCCCCCCGTCACAAGACGACTACCGGATGACCGTGATCCGGTCCGTCGCCGGCGGGGCCAGCGGGGTGGAAGCCGTGGAGTGGGCCGCCAGGTAGGCGTTGAACAGGTCCAGATCGGACGCGCCGACCAGCTTGTTCGTGCCCTGGCCGAGGGCCGGGAAGCCGTCGCCGCCGCCCGCGAGGAACTCGTTCATCGCCACGCGGTAGGTGCGCGCCGGGTCGATCGCCTCACCGTTCAGCTTGATGCTGTCGGCGACCACGCGGTCCGCGCCGGACTTCGTCAGGTCGAGGGTGTACGTGAGGCCCCTGGAGACCTGGAGGATCTTCGGGCCGGCCTCGTTGGCGCCGCTGACCTGCTGCTGGAGGGCGGTGACCAGCTGCGCGCCGGTCAGGTCGACGACGTTCATCATGTTGGTGAACGGCTGCACGGTGAACGCCTCGCCGTAGGTGACGACCCCGTCGCCCTCACTGCCGGAGGCCTTGTGCACCAGGTCCGCGCGGATGCCGCCCGGGTTCATGAACGCGACTTCCGCGCCGCCCTTGTCGGCCGGGGCGAGGCCTTCGAGCTGGGCGTCGGCGATGAGGTTGCCGAGCGGCTTCTCGGGGGCGGTGGAGCCGCGGCCGTTGATGTCGGCGCTGATCCAGCCCTGCGGCCTGCCCGCGATCGGGGCGGCCAGCTTGTTCCAGCGGTCGATCAGGCGCGTCATGTCGGCGGCCTTGGGCTGGTCCCGGGTCACGACGTGGTTCGCCGACTTCACCGACGTACGGACGATGTCCTTGGTGCGGCGGTCGTAGGTGAGCGTGGTGTCCGTGTACAGCTTGCCGAACGACGAGGCCGAGGTGACCGTGCGCGGCTTGCCCGACGGGTCCGGGACCGTGCACACGTACGCCTGGTGGGTGTGGCCCGTGACCAGGGCGTCCACCTTCGGCGTGATGCCCTTGGCGATGTCGACGATCGGGCCGGAGATGCCGTCGCCCGCGCCGGGGCTGTCGCAGTCGTAGTTGTACGAGGTGGAGGCCGGGGCCCCGCCCTCGTGGATCAGCGCGACGATGGACTTGACGCCCTTGCGGTCCAGCTCGCGGGCGTACTTGTTGATCGTCTCGACCTCGTCGTGAAAAGCGAGGCCCTTGACGCCGTTGGCCGTGACGATGTCCGGCGTGCCCTCCAGGGTCACCCCGATAAAGCCGATCTTGACGCCGTTCTTCTTCCAGACCGTGTACGGCTTCAGCAGCGGCTTGCCGGTCTTCTCCTCGGTCACGTTGGCCGCGAGGTAGGGGAAGTCCGCCCCCTCGAACTCCTTGCCCGGCTCGTAGCAGCCCTCGACCGGGTGGCAGCCGCCGTTCTGGAGACGGGCCAGCTCGGTCGCGCCCTCGTCGAACTCGTGGTTGCCGACCGCCGAGACGTCCAGGTCGAGGCCGTTCAGCGCCTCGACCGTCGGCTCGTCGTGGAAGAGACCCGACAGCAGCGGGCTCGCGCCGACCATGTCGCCGCCGGCCGCCGTGACGGAGTACGGGTTGCCCTTGCGCGCGGTGCGCAGCGAGGTCGCCAGGTACTCGACGCCCCCGGCCGGGATCGCCTCGACCGTGCCATCGGGGTGGGTCTTGGTGACGTTGCCCGCCGAGCCCGCCGGGGGCTCCAGGTTGCCGTGCAGGTCGTTGAACGACAGCAACTGCACGTCGACGGTCCGGGACGCGTGGCCGTGACCGTGGCCGTGGCCGTTCCCGTGCCCGTTGCCCCGGTCATGGGCGCCGGCCGGCATCGCGGCGACGAGCGCGCCCACGGTGGCCAGACCGGCCGCGGCGGCGAGCACCCGCCGGGCCGCACGGTTCTTCTGCGGAGTCGCTGACATCGGTCCCCTTGTGTGTCAGTGCTGTCGGTGGTGGCAGTCGTGTCGCTGGTGTCACGTCTGGGATCCTGCGTGCCGCAGCCTAGAGTCAACGCGCGTAGCGCAACAGATGTTCGGGGTTACGGACTGGTTGCCATCCGGCCAAATGGCTTGTCAGGAACGTTCGCTCAGGCGCTCAGTACACCCGTACGGCTTACATATGCGGGCAGAAACGTCACAGCACACATCTCTGCCGGAAACCTGTACGCCATGGAGAACGAACTCACGACCACGGCGAAGGTGCCGGGCCAACAGCAACAGCATCCGTCGGCCGACCTCCCCGCCGACCTCCCCGCCGGACTTCCCGACGGCTTCCTCGACATGGTCGACGACCTCAAGACGATCGTCCGCGGCTCCCATGTCCGGGCGCAGCTCAAGGTCAACACCGAGATGCTCCGGATGTACTGGGAGATCGGGCGGACCATCCTGGAGCGCCAGCGCGGGGAGCGGTGGGGCACGAAGGTCATCGAGCGGATCGCCACCGAGCTGCGGACGGAGTTCCCGCAGCAACGGGGATTCAGCACGCGCAACCTTCAGTACATGCAGCAGATGGCCAGGATCTGGCCCGACTCAATTGCGCAACAGACCGTTGCGCAATTGCCCTGGGGCCACGTCGTCCTCATCATGGGCAAGTGCGCGACCCGTTTCGAGCGGGACTTCTACGCCCAGCACGCCGTCCACCACGGCTGGTCGCGCACCCATCTGGAATCGGTGATCCACCGGCAGCTGCACCTCGCCGAAGGCGCCGCCGCGAACAACTTCGACGTCAGCCTGCCCGGGAAGTCCGACGCCGTGCGGCAGATCCTCAAGGACCCCTACCGCCTCGACTTCACCGAACTCACGGGCCGGCCGGCGGAGCGCGACCTGGAGGACGCGCTCGTCGACAACCTCGTGCGGTTCCTGACCGAACTGGGCGTCGGGTTCGCCTTCGTCGGGCGTCAGTACCCGATCGTGGTCGGCGACTCCGAGTACCGCGTCGATCTCCTCTTCTACCACTGCAAGCTCCACTGCTACGTCGTGCTGGAACTGAAGACCCGTAAGGCGCGGGCCGAGCACTTCGGGCAGCTCGGGTTCTACGTCTCGGTGGTGGACGACCTGGTCAGGGACAAGGAGCGGGACGGGCCCACGCTCGGCATCCTGATCGCCGAGAGCCGGGACCGGGCCATGGTGGAGTACGCCCTGCGCGGGTACAACACCCCGCTGGCCGTCAGCACGTACGCCGGGCTCCCCGAAGGCGTACGAGAACTGCTGCCCAGCGCGGAGGACCTCTCCCGCATCGCGGACCACGTCCTCAACGCCACGCCTCCGCCCGAGGACGCCTGACCGCCCCCGCCCGAGGACGCCTGACCTCCGCCCTCCGCCCTCCGCCCAAGGACGCCTGACCGCCCTCCGCCCGCCCCCGCCCGAGGGTGCCTGGCCTCCCGCCGCCCGGGCCCGCGCACGGCCCGGCTTCCGCCCGGTCCGCAGCACCGCCACCCCGTCGCGCCCCCGCCGGGCACGCCCGTCGCCGTACGCTCGGAGGCATGACGACTGACGCACCCCTCCCCGCTCCCGGACGCGAGGTCCACGCCCTCGACGCACTCGACTCCGCGCAGGCCGACGCCGTCCTCGCCCTGCTCGCCGAGGCCGCCCGGTCGGACGGCCGGCAGGCGGTCTCCGAGCAGGGCAGGCTACGGATCCGGGGCGGCCACCGCGACGGCGTACGGCACTTCCTCCTCACCGTCGACGGCACGCTCACCGGGTACGCCCAACTCGAGGACACCGACCCGGTCGAGGCCCCGGCCGCCGAGCTGGTCGTCCACCCCGACCGACGCGGCACCGGGCACGGCCGGGCGCTCGGCGCGGCTCTCCTCGCCGCGACCGGCAAGCGGCTGCGGGTCTGGGCGCACGGCGGCAGCTCCGCCGCCCGCCACCTGGCCCAGGTCCTCGGCCTCTCCCTCTTCCGCGAACTGCGCCAGCTCCGGCGGAGCCTGGTCCCGCTCGACCTCGCGGAGCCGGTGCTGCCCGAAGGCGTCACCGTACGGACCTTCGAGCCGGGCCGTGACGACGCCGCCTGGCTCGCCGTGAACCGCGCCGCCTTCGCCCACCACCCCGAGCAGGGGTCCCTGACCCAGCAGGACCTGGACGACCGCAAGGCGGAGCCCTGGTTCGACCCGAAGGGCTTCTTCCTGGCCGAGCGGGACGGGGAGATCGTCGGCTTCCACTGGACGAAGGTGCACGCCGAGGAACGGCTCGGCGAGGTGTACGTGGTCGGCGTCCTGCCCGAGGCCCAGGGCGGCGGCCTCGGCAAGGCGCTGACCTCGATCGGCCTGCACCACCTGGCCGCCGAGGCGCTGCCCACCGCGATGCTCTACGTGGACGCGGACAACACGGCGGCCGTGACGGTGTACGAGCGCATGGGCTTCACCACGCACGAGGTGGACCTGATGTACCGCACGGAGTCCTGAACCCTCCGTCAGACATGGCCGGGGCGGCGTCACTTGACGCCGCCCCTTCTTTGCACCACCCTTTCACTACTCAATTAGTGAAAGGGTGGTGCAGCGCATGACATCCGAATCCGCAGCGGTCGAGTTCCGCATCGACCGGCGCAGCGGCGTCGCCACCTACCTCCAGATCGTCCAGCAGACGAAGCAGGCCCTGCGTCTGGGCGTGCTCGAACCTGGCGACCGGCTGCCGACCGCCCGCGAGGTCGTGGAGGCCACCGCGATCAACCCGAACACGGTCCTCAAGGCCTACCGCGAGCTGGAGCGCGAAGGCCTCGTCGAGGCCCGCCGCGGGCTCGGCACCTTCGTCCGCAGGACGCTGGGCACGCTGGGCGGCGCGGCCGACGCGACCGCAGCCGACGCGCCGCTGCGCACCGAACTCGCCGACTGGGCCCGCCGGGCGCGGGCGGCCGGCCTGGAGAAGGACGACGTCGGCGCGCTCTTCACCGCCGTACTGGACAGCACGTACGAGCACAAGGGGGACGAGGAACGATGACCGGCGTCGCGATCGAGGCACACGGCCTCGGAAGGACCTACGGGCGCGGGGACGGCGGCCACCGCGCCCTGCACGACTGCTCGTTCCGGCTGCCCGCCGGCCGCGTCTGCGCCCTCGTCGGGCCCAACGGCGCGGGCAAGTCGACCCTGCTGAACCTGGCGGCCGGGCTGGACCGCCCCAGCGCCGGGTCCCTCACCGTCGTCGGCTCCACCGCCCCCGGCGACGTACGCGACCGCGTCGCCTTCGTCTCCCAGGACAAGCCGCTGTACCCGCAGCTCACCGTCGCCGACACGCTGTGGGCCGGGTCCGAGCTGAACCCCGGGCGCTGGGACCGCGCCACCGCTGACCGGATCGCCGGACCGCTGCCGCGCGAGGCCCGTGTCCGCACCCTCTCCGGCGGGCAGCGCACCCGCCTCGCCCTGGCGCTCGCACTCGGCAAGCGGCCCGAACTGATGCTGCTGGACGAGCCGATGGCCGATCTCGACCCCCTCGCCCGGCACGAGCTGATGGGCGTCCTGATGGCGGAGACCGCCGAGCACGGCACCAGCATCGTGATGTCCTCGCACATCCTCACCGAGCTGGAGGGCGCCTGCGACTACCTCCTGTTCGTCGACGGCGGGCGCGTCCGGCTCGGCGGCGAGGCCGAGGACATCGTCTCCGCCCACGCCCTCCTCACCGGCCGGACGCAGGACCTCTCCCCGCACACCGTCGTCGAATCCCGCACGACGGGACGTCAGCTCACCGCGCTCGTCAGGAAGGAGGGCCCCGTGGACACCACCGCCTGGGCCGTCACGGAACCGTCCCTGGAGGAGCTGCTGCTCGCCCACCTCCGCTCCCCGGACGCCCCGCCGCTGCTGACGCCGAGCGCGAGCGTCGGCCCGGGCGCAGCCCGTACGGAGGTGGCGGCCGCATGAGCACGCTGACACCTCCGAAGCCCGACGCGGTCACGGCCGCTCCCGCCCGGGCCACCCTGCGGGGGCCCGTGCGGGTGGTGCTGCGGGTGCACCGCAAGGCCCTCTGGGCGGCAGCCGCCCTGCTGGTCGTCGGCGTCGGCATCGTCGTCGCCCTCCGCATCTGGATGGCCTCCGCGAAGGAGCTGTGCGCGGACGGCGACATCACGCCGTGCGGCGGCTCCGTCTATCAGCCCAGCTACGCCCGTACGTCCACCGAGGTATTCCTTTCCGAAGGCGGCACGGTGCTGCTCCTGCTGGCGGGGCTCATCGGCGTCTTCGTCGCCGGCCCGCTGATCGCCCGCGAACTGGAGAGCGGCACCTTCCGGCTGGCCTGGGCGCAGTCGGTCTCCCCCGCACACTGGCTCGCCGCCCGGCTGGCCGTGCCCACCGCACTGGCCGTCGTCGGCCTGACGGCGCTGATCGCCGTCTACCGCTGGGGGCTGTGGGCGCTGCGGGGATACCCGTACGTGCACCTGACCAACTGGTACGGCCCCGGAGTCTTCCCCGGAACCGGGCCCGCCATCCTCGGCTACGCGCTGCTGGCCGTGGCGGTCGGGGCGCTGTGCGCGGTGCTCGTCCGCCGCACCCTGCTGTCCATGTCCCTGGCCGCGCTCGTGCTCGCGGCGGTGGGCGTCGGCCTCGGCACACGGCGGTACCTGCTGTGGCCCGCCGTCCTACGCCAGGGCGAGGGGCCCGGGGTGCTGCGTGACGGCGACTGGCACCTGGAAGGCGGCAAGCTCACGGCGTCGGGCACCAAGGTGTACTGGCGGGACTGCTACCACGACGGGTCGGCGAAGGGCTTCGACACCTGCATGCGCGACCGGGGCGGGGTGACCCCGTTCGCCGAGGTTCACCCCGCCTCCCACTACTGGCCCCTCCAGCTCGTCGAGACCGGCATCCTGCTCGCCCTCGCCGCCCTCGCCGTGTTCGCCGCCTTCCGGGTCCTGCGCCGCCTGCACGGCTGACCGCGCCCGCCCGAGGACCGCCGTCCGGGCCCCGCGAGGGGTGGGCCCGGACGGCGAACGCGTACGCGGCCCCGGGGGCGTACCCCGCGCACACGAACGCCCGCCCCGCTCGGCAGCCCGGCCGCACCGAACACGTACAGTGACGGCGAGGCTCACCCGCAGGCACACCGCTTCCTGTACGTCATGTCTCCGTTACCGGCCATTCAGACGCCCTTGCGACCCTCACGGGATGCAGCCAGCTGTGCCCGCCCCCCGCCGCAACGGGAGAGCCCGGGGAGACGCCACTCACGGCTCCCTGGGCCCTGACCCGGGGTTTCCCGGGCCTTCCGCGATCTTTCCGGGCTCCGACGCGCCTGAGAAGCGCTCCGCGCGGAACAATAGGTCCATGAGCCAGCAGCCCAGCTCCGAGGTCCCGGTCCAGCCCGCCGCCCAGCCGTCCGTCGGCTCACTCGCCGCGCACCGGCCGCACGCCACCCCCGCGCCCAACGGGGTCGGCTTCTCCACCGCCGCCGATCTGGATCCCGATCTCGACTCCGACGCGGACGCCTACGAGCCCGACCGGGACGGCGACGAGCTGCCCCAGGGCCGCTTCCTGGACCGCGAGCGCAGCTGGCTCGCGTTCAACGAAAGGGTCCTGGAACTGGCCGAGGACCCGGCCACGCCCATCCTGGAACGGGCCAACTTCCTCGCCATCTTCGCGTCGAACCTGGACGAGTTCTTCATGGTCCGGGTGGCCGGCCTCAAGCGCCGCATCGCCACCGGCGTCGCCACCCGCTCCGCCTCCGGCCTCCAGCCCCGCGAGGTCCTGGACCTCATCTGGACCCGCTCGCGGGAACTCATGGCCCGGCACGCCGCCTGCTACCAGCAGGACATCGCCCCGGACCTGTCCGACGAGGGCATCCAGCTGATCCGCTGGCCGGACCTGACCGAGAAGGAGCAGGCCCGCCTGTTCACCTTCTTCCGGCAGCGCGTCTTCCCGGTCCTGACCCCGCTGGCCGTCGACCCCGCGCACCCCTTCCCGTACATCTCCGGGCTCTCCCTCAACCTCGCCGTCGTCGTCCGCAACCCCGTCAGCGGCCACCGGCACTTCGCCCGGGTCAAGGTCCCGCCGCTGCTGACCCGCTTCCTGGAGGCCTCGCCCCAGCGGTACGTGCCCATCGAGGACGTCATCGCGGCGCACCTGGAGGAGCTGTTCCCGGGCATGGAGGTGCTGGCGCACCACATGTTCCGGGTCACCAGGAACGAGGACCTGGAGGTCGAGGAGGACGACACGGAGAACCTCCTCCAGGCCCTGGAGAAGGAGCTCATGCGCCGGCGGTTCGGCCCGCCGGTGCGCCTGGAGGTCGAGGAGTCCATCGACCCGTACGTCCTGGACCTGCTGGTCCGCGAGCTGAAGGTGTCCGACGCGGAGGTCTACCCGCTGCCCGGACCGCTCGACCTGACCGGGCTCTTCGCCATCGCCTCCCTGGACCGGCCGGAGCTGAAGTTCCCCAAGTTCATCGCGGGCACCCACCGGGACCTGGCCGAGGTGGAGTCCGCCTCCGCGCCCGACATCTTCGCCGCCCTGCGCGAACGGGACGTGCTGCTCCACCACCCGTACGACTCGTTCTCCACCTCCGTCCAGGCGTTCCTGGAACAGGCGGCGGGCGACCCGGACGTCCTGGCCATCAAGCAGACGCTGTACCGCACCTCCGGCGACTCCCCGATAGTGGACGCCCTCATCGACGCGGCCGAGTCCGGCAAGCAGGTCCTCGTCCTCGTCGAGATCAAGGCACGCTTCGACGAGCAGGCCAACATCAAGTGGGCCCGCAAGCTGGAGGAGTCCGGCTGCCACGTCGTGTACGGACTCGTCGGGCTGAAAACCCACTGCAAGCTCTCGCTCGTCGTCCGCCAGGAGGGCGACACGCTGCGCCGCTACTCCCACGTCGGCACCGGCAACTACCACCCCAAGACGGCCCGGCTGTACGAGGACCTCGGGCTGCTCACGGCGGACCCGCAGGTCGGGGCGGACCTCTCCGACCTGTTCAACCGGCTCTCCGGCTACTCCCGCCGCGAGACCTACCGCCGCCTCCTGGTCGCCCCGAAGTCCCTGCGCGACGGGCTGATCGCCCGGATCAACAAGGAGATCGCCCACCACCGGGCGGGCCGCCCCGCCTACGTGCGGATCAAGGTCAACTCGATGGTCGACGAAGCGATCATCGACGCCTGCTACCGGGCGGGCCAGGCGGGCGTCCCCGTCGACATCTGGGTGCGCGGGATCTGCGCGATCCGCCCCGGTGTCGCCGGGCTCTCCGAGAACATCCGGGTCCGCTCCATACTCGGCCGCTTCCTCGAACACTCCCGGGTCTTCTCCTTCGGCAACGGCGGCGAGCCCGAGGTGTGGTTCGGCAGCGCCGACATGATGCACCGCAACCTCGACCGCCGGATCGAAGCACTGGTCCGGGTCACCGACCCCGCCCACCGCGCCGCACTCAGCCGACTCCTGGAGACCGGTATGGCCGACACCACCGCCTCCTGGCACCTGGGCCCCGACGGGAACTGGACCCGGCACGCCACGGACGCGGACGGCCAGCCGCTGCGGCACGTCCAGGAAATGCTCATCGACGCCCGGAGGCGCAGGCGTGCGACGCCCTGACCAGCAGACGACGACCCGGCCGACGCCGGACGCGGCCCCCGGCACCACTCCGGGCGCGCCGCCCGCCGAGGCCACGGAACCGGGGACGCGACGCCTCCCCGAGGCCACCGGGCCGGGGACCAGGCGCCTCACCGACGCCACCGGCGCGGCTCGCCCCCCGGACTCCGCCGCCGGATCCCGCCCCGCCGGGGGCCTGACCACGGAGGCGGTCCTCGCGCCCTACCTGCGGGAACAGGCCGCCGAGTTCCTGCGCAGCCTGCGGCTGCACCACGAGCACAGCGCCCCCGCGGACCCCGGTGGCCACGACGCCGCGGCCGCCACCCGCGCACTGCGCCGCTCGGCCCGCCGGATCAGCGGCTGTCTGCACACCTTCCGGGCCGCGCTCGACCCGCTCTGGGCCGATCAGCTCCGCGCCGAACTGGCCTGGCTCTCCGGCCTCCTCGCCCGCGAACACGCCTACGCGAACCGCCTCACCCGGCTCGTCGAGGCCCTGCACCAGCTCTCCGGCCCCGCCCTCCCCGCCGCCCGGGGCGTCCGGGCCGCCGGGGAGAGCGCCGCCTCCGACGCCCAGGGCCGCGCCGCCCTCGGGGTCGGGGCAGCGCGGGCCGGGGCGCTGCTGGACCGCCGCCTCACCCTCGCCCGGACCCGGTCCCACTCCGCGGCCCTCCAGGCGCTCGGCTCCTCCCGCTTCCACGCGGTCGCCGACGCCGTCGCGCTCCTGGCCTCCGACGTGCCCCTGGCCCCCGGCGCCGCGGGCCGGCCCGCCGAGGCCCTCCTGGAGCCCGCCGAACGGGCCGAGCAACGCCTCCTCACCGCCGTGGCCGCCCTGCCGCCCGACGGCACGGAGCCGTACAACGAGGCCCAGGACGCGGCGTGGCACCAGGCCCGGCTGCTGCTGCGGCTGCACCGGTACGCCCACGAGGTCGTCCGCGGCGCCGCCGACCCGGCCCTGACCGGCGCGGGCCACGCCCTCGACCTGCACCGGGACGCCGTGGAGGCGGCCGGAGCCGCAGCGGCGGCGGCCCGCACCCCCCGGATCGCCCCGGCCACGGCGTACGCGCTGGGCGTGCTCCACGCGGACCAGCGCCACGAGGTGGAGGCGGCGCGGGCGGTGTTCCGGGAGAGCTGGCCGTACGCCGCGGTCCTGAGCGCCCCATGAGCGGGGACCCGGGGGCCACCGGGCCCGTGAAGAACCGCACCGGCACCGTCCGGGCCGCGGGCTGCGTGCTGTGGCGCCGCGCCCCGGGCGGGGACGGGAACGACGTGGAGGTCTGCCTGGTCCACCGGCCCCGCTACGACGACTGGTCCTTCCCCAAGGGCAAGCTGAAGCGCGGCGAGGACCCGCTGGCCGCCGCCGTACGGGAGGTGCTGGAGGAGACCGGCCACCACTGCGCCCCCGGGGACCGGCTGCCGACCTCCCGCTACCCGGTGGACGGCCGGCCCAAGGAGGTCGCCTACTGGGCGGCCGAGGCGACGGGGGGCTCCTTCACCCCCAGCGACGAGGTGGACCGCATCCTGTGGCTGGCCCCCGCCGCCGCCCGCGCCCAGCTCACCCAGCCCCGCGACGTCCAGCAGCTGACCGCCCTGCTGGACGCCCTCGCCACACCCTGACCCGCGCCCCGGCCCGCGTTCCGGCCACCGCCCCGGCCCGGATCGCACCCACCTGCCCGACACGGTTCACCTGCCGTTCACTCTCCCCCGTCGGCGGCTTCACCTGTTCTGCCTAATTTCGGACGTACACGGTGCGCGGCGGCAAGCCACCGCACCGCTCCTCATCGCACGCCGTCGTAGAACGAACTGACCACGGCGGCTCCTGGAAGGAACACCCGAAAGTGAAGCTTCAGCGCAAGAACCGGCTTCGTGCCACCGCGCTCGGTGCCCTCGCCGTCTCCGGCGCCCTGGTCCTCACGGCGTGCGGTTCGGACGACAACACCGGCGGCGGTACGGCCGGGACGGGCGAGAAGACGACCGCCGCGTCGAACATCGACTGCGGCAAGGCCAAGGGCCAGCTGCGCGCCTCCGGCTCCAGCGCCCAGAAGAACGCCATGGACCTCTGGGTCAAGAACTACATGGCCGCCTGTGACGGTGTGGAGATCAACTACAACTCCTCCTCCTCCGGCGAGGGCATCGTCGCCTTCAACCAGGGCACCGTCGGCTTCGCCGGCTCCGACTCGGCGCTGAAGCCCGAAGAGGTCGCCGACTCCAAGAAGATGTGCAAGACCGGCCAGGGCATCAACCTCCCGATGGTCGGCGGCCCGGTCGCGATCGGCTTCAAGCTGGAGGGCGTCGACAGCCTCACGCTGGACGCCCCGACCCTCGCCAAGATCTTCGACAGCAAGATCAAGAAGTGGAACGACCCGGCGATCGCCAAGCTGAACGACGGCGTCGAGCTGCCGGACAAGGCGATCCAGGCCTTCCACCGCTCCGAGGACTCCGGCACCACGCAGAACCTCGGCAAGTACCTCGGCGCCGCGGCCCCGAACGACTGGAAGTACGAGGCCGAGAAGAAGTGGCCGGCCCCCGGTGGCCAGGCCGCCTCCGGCTCCTCCGGTGTCGCCGCCCAGGTCAAGCAGGTCGACGGCGCGATCGGCTACTTCGAGCTCTCCTACGCCAAGTCCCAGTCCATCCCGACCGTGGACATCAACACCGGTGGCGCCTCCCCGGTGAAGGCCACCTCGGAGAACGCCTCCAAGGCCATCGCCGCCGCCAAGGTCAAGGGCACCGGCAAGGACCTGGCGCTCGACCTCGACTACACCACCAAGGCCGAGGGCGCCTACCCGCTGGTCCTGGTGACGTACGAGGTCGTCTGCGACAGCGGCAACAAGCCCGAGACGCTCGACACCGTCAAGTCCTTCCTCTCCTACGCCGCCTCCGACGACGGCCAGAAGATCCTGACCGACGCCGGCTACGCCCCGATCCCGGCCGAGATCAACGCCAAGGTCCGCGAGACCATCGGCTCCCTCTCGTAACACCCGGGCGGCCGGGCCCACGCGGCCCGGCCGCCCACCGGCGTGACCCGTCACCGGCGCCCCGCGCCACCGGCGCGAACGCCACCGGCAGGCCGGCCCGGCGCACCCCTCCGGACCGGCCCGCCTCCCGCCCACTCTCCATCCGGTGCACCGCCGCCAGGGGAGCAACCGCTCCCCCACACAGACCGGAAAGACCATGGCTTCCACCACACCGATAGACACGCCACCGGCACCGCCGGTCACGCGGCCCAGCCCCCGGTCCACCGGGCGCATGGGCGACAAGATCTTCCTGGGCCTCTCCCGCGGCTCGGGCATCCTGCTGCTCGTGATCATGGCGTCGATCGCCGTGTTCCTCACCTACCGCTCCGTCATCGCCATCTCGAAGAACGAGGGCAACTTCCTCACCACCTTCGACTGGAACCCGGCCGGCGACCCGCCGGTCTTCGGCATCGCGGTCCTGCTCTTCGGCACCGTCGTCAGCTCGATCATCGCGATGGTCATCGCGGTTCCGATCGCTGTCGGCATCGCCCTGTTCATCTCGCACTACGCGCCGCGCAAGCTGGCCGCCCCCATCGCGTACGTGGTCGACCTGCTGGCCGCCGTGCCGAGCATCGTCTACGGCATCTGGGGCGCACTCGTCCTGGTGCCGTACCTGGAGGGCCTGAACCTCTGGCTCGACCAGTTCTTCGGCTGGACGTACATCTTCGAGAAGACCGAGGTCGGCGTCGCCCGCTCGCTCTTCACCGTCGGCATCCTCCTCGCGATCATGATCCTGCCGATCGTGACCAGCGTCAGCCGCGAGGTCTTCCTCCAGGTCCCGAAGATGAACGAGGAGGCCGCGCTCGCGCTCGGCGCCACCCGCTGGGAGGTCATCCGCCTCTCGGTGCTGCCCTTCGGCCGCTCCGGCATCATCTCCGCCTCGATGCTCGGCCTCGGCCGCGCGCTCGGCGAGACGATGGCCGTCGCCACGGTCCTCTCCCCGAGCTTCCTCATCTCGCTGCACGTGCTCAACCCGGGCGGCGGGACGTTCGCCCAGAACATCGCGGCGAAGTTCGGCGAGGCCGACGCGTTCGGGCGGGACGCCCTGATCGCCTCCGGCCTCGTCCTCTTCGTCCTCACCCTGCTGGTCAACGGCGCGGCCCGGCTCATCATCGCCCGCCGCAAGGAGTACTCGGGGGCCAACGCATGAGCCACGCACCCACCGGCGTCATCGAGCGCCCGACGCCCGCATCGCCCACCCCGAAGAGCAGCCTCGGCAGCCGCTCCCTGCCCCGCCTCGCGCCGCTCGGCTTCGCCGCCGTCTCGGTCGCGCTCGGCATCGGCGTCTCGCTGGCCGCGGGCTGGGAGAGCCGCATCCAGTGGGGCCTGATCTCGGCCCTGCTCTTCCTGGCCATCTCCTACGTCGCCACGACGATCGTCGAGAACCAGCGCCAGGCCCGCGACCGCCTCGCCACCAGCGTGATGTGGGTCTGCTTCCTGGTCGCCGTCGTCCCGCTGGCCTCGCTGCTGTGGACGACGCTCGTCCGCGGCGCGGAGCGCCTGGACGGCTACTTCCTCACCCACTCGATGGCCGGCGTGCTCGGCTCCGAGGCCAGCGGCGGCGTCTACCACGCGCTGGTCGGCACCCTGCAGCAGGTCGGCATCGCCACGGTGATCTCCGCCCCGCTCGGCCTGCTGACCGCCGTGTACCTCGTCGAGTACGGCAAGGGCGCGCTGGCCAAGGCCGTCACGTTCTTCGTCGACGTGATGACGGGCATCCCGTCCATCGTGGCCGGTCTCTTCATCCTGTCGATCATGCTGATCGCCAACCTGGAGCCCTCCGGCCTGATGGGCGCGCTGGCCCTGACGATCCTGATGATCCCCGTCGTGGTCCGCTCCACCGAGGAGATGCTCAAGCTCGTCCCCAACGAGCTGCGCGAGGCCTCCCTCGCCCTCGGCATCCCGAAGTGGCGCACCATCCTGAAGGTGGTCCTGCCGACCGCGATCGGCGGCATCACCACGGGCGTCATGCTCGCCATCGCCCGTATCGCCGGTGAGACCGCGCCGATCATCCTGCTGGTCTTCGGCAGCCAGCTGATCAACACGAACCCCTTCGAAGGCGCCCAGTCCTCGCTGCCGTTCTACATCTACGAGCAGTACAAGATCGGCGAGGCCGCGTCCTACGACCGGGCCTGGGCCGCCGCCCTGGTCCTGATCGCCTTCGTCATGATCCTGAATCTGGTGGCCCGCGGCATCGCCCGCTGGAAGGCCCCGAAGACCGGTCGCTGACGCGGCCACAGCGACCTCCCGAAAGAAGCAGTGATTTCCATGGCCAAGCGCATCGACATCAGCGGCCTCAACGCCTTCTACGGCAGCCACAAGGCCATCGAGGACATCTCGATGACCGTGGAGCCCCGCTCCGTGACCGCCTTCATCGGCCCGTCCGGCTGCGGCAAGTCCACCTTCCTCCGCACCCTGAACCGGATGCACGAGGTGACCCCCGGCGGCCGCGTCGAGGGCAAGGTGCTGCTGGACGACGAGAACCTCTACGACGCCGGCGTCGACCCGGTCACCGTGCGCCGCACGGTCGGCATGGTCTTCCAGCGCCCCAACCCCTTCCCCACCATGTCGATCTTCGACAACGTGGCGGCCGGGCTGCGGCTGAACGGCAGCTACCGCAAGAGCGAGCTCACGGACATCGTCGAGAGGTCCCTGCGCGGCGCGAACCTCTGGAACGAGGTCAAGGACCGCCTCAACAAGCCCGGCTCCGGACTCTCCGGCGGCCAGCAGCAGCGCCTGTGCATCGCCCGCGCCATCGCGGTCGAGCCGCAGGTCCTGCTGATGGACGAGCCGTGCTCGGCGCTGGACCCGATCTCGACGCTCGCCATCGAGGACCTGATCGGCGAGCTGAAGGAGCGCTTCACGATCGTCATCGTGACGCACAACATGCAGCAGGCGGCCCGCGTCTCGGACCGCACCGCGTTCTTCAACCTCGCGGCGGTCGGCAAGCCCGGCCGGCTCATCGAGATCGACGAGACCGAGCGGATCTTCTCCAACCCGTCGGTCCAGGCCACGGAGGACTACATCTCCGGCCGCTTCGGCTGAGCCGCCCGGAGGGCCGGCCCCCGGTCCTCCGGCACACGCTGTCCCACCCCACAGACGGCCTTGCGGTGCTGCATGGCGGTGCCACCACAAGGCAGAAGGGTCCGCCCCCGTTCAGTTACGAGAACGGGGGCGGACCCACACGTGTCAGCAGCCCGGCCGGATCACCGCGCACCGGCGGCTCAGCCGAAGAGCAGGAGAACCGCTCCGTAGCTCAGCGCGGCGACCAGGGCAGCGGCCGGCATGGTGATGAACCAGCCCAGGATGATGTTCTTCGCGACGCCCCAGCGCACGGCGTTGACCCGCTTGGTGGCGCCGACGCCCATGATCGCGGAGGTGATGACGTGCGTCGTCGAGATCGGCGCGTGGAACAGGAACGCCGAACCGAACATGATCGAGGCGCCGGTCGTCTCCGCCGCGAAGCCCTGCGGCGGGTCCAGCTCGATGATCTTGCGGCCGAGGGTCCGCATGATGCGCCAGCCACCGGCGTACGTACCCAGCGAGAGCATCACCGCACAGGCGATCTTGACCCAGACCGGGATCTCGTCGTTCGGACCCTCGATGTCGGCGATGACCAGGGCCATCACCACGATGCCCATCGTCTTCTGCGCGTCCTGGAGGCCGTGGCCGAGCGCCATGCCCGCCGCCGAGACCGTCTGGGCGATCCGGAAGCCGCGCTTGGCCTTGTGCGGGTTGGCGTTGCGGAACATCCACATGATGCCGACCATCACCAGATAGCCGACGATCAGGCCGACGAACGGCGAGATGAACATCGGGATGACGATCTTCTCCAGCACGCCGGACCAGATGACGTCCGTGCCGCCGGCCAGCGCCGCCCCGACCATGCCGCCGAACAGGGCGTGCGAGGACGAGGAGGGGAGGCCGTAGTACCAGGTGATGAGGTTCCAGATGATCGCGCCGACCAGCGCCGCGAACAGGATGCCCATCCCCTTCTGCCCCACGGGCGTCGCGATCAGGCCCTCGCTGACGGTCTTGGCGACCCCCTGGCCCAGGAAGGCGCCGGCGAGGTTCATCACCGCCGCCATCGCCAGAGCCGCACGCGGGGTCAGCGCCCGGGTGGAGACCGAGGTGGCGATGGCGTTCGCGGAGTCGTGGAAGCCGTTCGTATACGTGAAGCCGAGCGCGACACCGATGGTCACGATCAGCGCAAAGGTGTCCACGAGGTTCAGGACTCCTTGACCGCGATGGTCTCCACGGTGTTGGCGACGTGCTCGAACGCGTCAGCCGCCTCTTCCAGCACATCCACGATCTGCTTCAGCTTCAGCACCTCCATGGCGTCGTACTTGCCGTTGAAGAGCTGGGCCAGCAGCTTGCGGTGGACCTGGTCGGCCTGGTTCTCCAGGCGGTTGATCTCGATCCAGTACTCGGTGAGGTTGTCCATGGTCCGCAGCCCCGGCATGGCCTCGGCGGTCAGCTCCGCCGCCCGGGCCAGCACCTCGATCTGCTTCTCGACGCCCTTGGGGAGCTCCTGGACCTGGTAGAGGACGACCAGGTCGACGGCCTCCTCCATGAAGTCCATGATGTCGTCGAGCGAGGACGCCAGCTTGTAGATGTCCTCGCGGTCGAACGGCGTGATGAAGGAGGAGTTCAGCTGGTGGAAGATCGCGTGGGTGGCGTCGTCCCCGGCGTGCTCCGCTGCCCGCATACGCTCCGCGATCTCGACCCGGGAGGCGGAATCCGCCCCGAGCAGTTCCATCAGGAGCTTCGAGCCCGTGACAATGTTGTCCGCGGACGCGGAGAACATGTCGTAGAAGCTCGTCTCCCTGGGGGTCAGACGAAAGCGCACGTGGGGTCCTCGGGGTGCTCTGGATTCGGTCAGGCTGATGCTAGGCGCATCATCCGGCCACGGCTAACCGGCGTTCTTCAGTGTCGCCCATCGGACACGGCGATCAGCACGGCCCCCCGGTCACGTTTCGGCGGAATTCGCTACGATATACCCATCAGGGGTATAAGGACGGGTGCGGGCGGGCCCGGCGGGACGGGACGGCGGAACCGTCCGGCACCGGCCCCCACCGCACGACAGCAGGCCCGCGATTCCGCATTTCCGCGTTCCGGCAGGGACACTCAGAGGACAACAACGGGAGGACGCAGATGACCACGACCGGGACCACAGGGGCGGAATCAACGGGCGTGGCGGCCCCGGACGCGGGGGCGGCCGCCCCGGTGGACATCGTCACCGACCACGACCGCGGCATTCACGGCTACCACCACCAGAAGGACGAACACCTCAAGCGGCTCCGCCGGATCGAGGGCCAGATCCGCGGCCTCCAGCGGATGGTCGACGAGGACGTCTACTGCATCGACATACTCACCCAGGTCTCGGCGTCCACCAAGGCGCTCCAGTCCTTCGCCCTCCAGCTGCTGGAGGAGCATCTGCGCCACTGTGTCGCCGACGCGGCCGTCAAGGGCGGCGAGGAGATCGACGCGAAGGTCGAGGAGGCCACGAAGGCCATCGCCCGCCTGCTCCGCACCTGAGGCGCGACCCCGTGAACGGCGGCGGTGCGGGCGCCACCTGGCATCACCCCCGGCGAGCGGCCTGCCGGGGGACCGTCGCCCAGGCGGCCTTCGCACCGCGTACGTCGAGCACTTCGTCGATCCGGTCGGGGCTGAGGCGTTCCTCACCCGCCGCCGACGCGGCGATCATCAGCTCGCCGCACAGCTCGATCTCGGCGAGAGCCACACAGTCCTGAGCGTTCGGAGCGCTGAGCATCACCACCTGCGTCACCTCTCTCTGCCGTCTCCCGGCCGTCCCCGGCCCCTGGCGCACCGGCTTCCCAGCCTAGGGAGCGCGATGCGCGCCGCGCATGGCACGGACGGACCATTTTGCGCCTCCTCACAACCGACCCCACCGCCCGGCCCGTCCCGGCCGCCACCCCTCCCCCACAGCCGCAGCCGGTGCCGGAGAGGCAGCCGGAGCCGGAGCCGGTGCCGGAGCCGGTGCCGGAGCCGGTGCCGGAGCCGGTGCCGGAGGGGCAGCCGGAGCCGGAGGGGCATCGACCGGCCGGCCGCCCGCCGACGCCTCACCCCTGCCGGATCTCGCCGGTGTAGAGGGCGTCCTCGTCCGGCAGCGTCACCGTGACCGGCAGCCCGAACCCGTACAGCAGCAGCGTCGAGACCACCGACACCTCCGGGCCCTCGGAGGAGAAGGTGAACCGGTGCCGGATCTTCCGCAGCCGGCCGTCCTCGTCCAGGTAGGCGTCGAACGGGACGGCGTCCTTGCTGAACCCTTTCGCCGCCGCACCGAGCGCCCCTCGCGACTGCGGCGACGCCGCCCGGGCCGCCCGGCCCAGATCCGCGACGCCCCGGTAGTGATGCACCGTCACCCCGGCCAGCTCGGACTCTCCCGCATAGGACACGTCGGCCGCGCCGCGCAGCAGTTCGGCCGCCGCCATCGGGTCGGTGACCCCGCCGGTGAGGAGGTTGCCGTCCTTCAGCGTGGTCGTGTCGATCCTGACCCACTTGTCGTCGGGCACCCCGGCACCGCGGTTCTTCATGTACAGCGCCCCGGGGGCGAGCAGTTCGGTGATCGGCCGGTGGCCGTCCGCACCCGCGGCGTCCTCGGGAAGCACCACCTTGAGCCGCCCCATCTGCCTGCGGAAGTCGTACACGCCCTGCCCCCGGATCGTCACCCGCGTCCCGCCGGCCGCGGTCTCCATCGACGTACGGGTCTCCGCACCGCCCGCCTCGACGAGGACGTCCGCCGCCTGCCCGAGCAGATCGAGCGGACGCTCGGCGGCCACGGAGCGCCGCCCGGAACCGTCGCCCGTGCCGCTCCCCCCGTCCCCGCCGAAGCACCCGGCGGTGACCGCGATCACCCCGGCCACGGCGAGGGCGCGAACAGCACGGGCCCCGCCTCCGTCCCTGTACTGCTGCACCACCATCGCCTGCCAACCCCCAACGACTACCGCCCGGCCGAGCCCTCACCCGCCCCGCATAACGACCGCCGCCGCCCCCCGTCACGCCGCCCGGACGCGGCCCCCCGTTCGCCGGCCGGGGCCAGTACCGTGGTCGGGTGCATGAGGATCCCCCCGCCCCGGCCCGCACCACCGCCCCCCGCTCCCACGTGAGGGCAGCCCCGACCCTCTCGGCGGCCCCCGTCGTGGCCCCGCCCCGTACCGCCCCGGGGCCGCCGCCCGCCTCCACGTCGGCTCCCCCGCCCGGCCCGCCGGCCGGGCACAGCGCCACGACGATCGAGCGCGGCTCGTTCTGCCTGGCCCGCTGCACCTGCGGCTGGTCGGGCCCGGCGCGCAGGTCCCGCGACCTGGCCCGCACCGACGCCGCGGAGCACCTCGCCACGGCCTGATCCGCCGCAGGACCTGGTGAAGCACGATTCCCCCGGACGCCCGGAGGCGCCTGGGGGAATCGGGAGAACCGGTCGGTCACGGGAGAACCGGTCGGTCAGCTGGAGGGAAGTGCGGAAGGACGCAGGGGCAGGACGGAGACCGTCAGGCGGCCAGGTCCTTCTCCCCCGGATCGCCCCGCCCGGAACCGGGACGCGGCTCGGGGATGCCCCCCGCGTCACCGTGTCCGTCCGCGTACGCGACGGGCGCGTTCTTCGACCGGACGAACCACCCCACACGCGGCGAGCGGGCGACCGCCGCCATCAGCGGGGTCAGCAGCGCCATGGCGAGCGGGGCCAGCAGCAGGGTGACGGCCGTACCGAGGGCGAACCCGCCGATCACGTCGGTCGGGTAGTGCACCCCCATGTAGATCCGGCTGAATCCGGCGAAGAGCGCGAGGCCGATCGCGACGAACCCGAACTTCCGGTTCGCCACGAAGATGCCGACGGCGATGCCCATCGCCAGGGTGGAATGGTCGCTGACGAACGAGAAGTCCGTCTTGCCGTGGATCAGGACCTCAAGGCCGTCGTGGTCGTTGAACGGACGTGGCCGTTCGACGAAGCCGCGGATCGGGACGTTGACGAGGATCGCGATGGCGGCGGCGAGCGGCGCCCAGACGATGGCGGCGGCAGCCGCCACCGAGTCCTCGGCCGTCCCGCGCTTGCGCATGCTCCACCAGCACCACAGGCCCACCAGAACCAGGCCGAACATGATCCCGTACTCGCCGACGAACTCCATGACCCGGTCGAACCAGGTCGGAGCGGCCTTCGCGAGACCGTTGATGTCGTAGAGCAGACTGACGTCCGGGTTCGACCCGTCGAGTTCGAGTCCAGCCATCTGCTGCGGCCCCTTGCCTTGTCTGCTTCTTCTGCTGCGACGCGCGTCCTTGCACGCCGCCGTGGTCGAACCCCCGTGTCCGGTGCTGTCCGCTACCGCACTGCCCAGCATCGCTGTACCGCATCACCGCGACGCATGGTCGGCGCGCATGCCGTTCCCGTCCTCTTCCCAGGGAACGGCCCGGCCGTCGTGTGCGTTCCACTCTCCACCGAATGATCACCATGACGTTATCGAAGAGTGACTCGTCATCGCAGCTCAGGGCCCAGGCTTCACAGAGAGTTCCGTCCACGGCCGACTGCCCGTCAGCGCGGTCCGCCGCTCCGGAAACCCTGGCCGGAACCCCGGCCGGGAGGCCCGTACGGGAATCCCCCGGGAGACACGTGAGACACAAGAGACCTCCGTCACCCCGTCGGCAGATCCGTCGGAAGGGCGGCGGCGCCGTCCTTGGTGACCCGTGTCGCACCGAAGTAATCCGGCGTATCGATCTTGTCGAACCGGATGACCGACCCGGTGAACGGCGCGTTGATCATATAGCCGCCCCCGACGTACAGCCCGACGTGCCGGATCGCACGTGAGTTGGTGAGGTCGTCGGAGAAGAACACCAGATCCCCCGGGAGCAGCTCGTCCCGCGAGGGATGCGGGCCCGCGTTGTACTGGTCGTTGGCGACGCGCGGCAGTTCGATGTCGACGGTCCGGTAAGCCGCCTGGGTCAGCCCCGAGCAGTCGAACCGGCCCTGCTGCTCCGGCGTCCCGTTGCCGCCCCACAGATACGGCGTGCCGAGCTTCTTCTGGGCGAAGTAGATGGCCCCTGCCGCCTGCTTGGAGGGCGCGACACGGCCGACGGGCCGGGCGAAGCTCTTCTCCAGCGAACGGATGATCTTGACGTAGTTCTGCGTCTCCCTGTACGGCGGGACGCCACCGTACTTGATCACCGCGTAGGCGCCGGCGTTGTACGCGGCGAGCATGTTGCTTGTCGGGTCGCCCGGCACCTTCTTCACGTACCCGGCGAGCTCGCAGTCGTACGAGGCGGCCGAGGGGATCGCGTCGGCGGGGTCCCACACGTCCCGCTTGCCGTCGCCGTTGCCGTCGATCCCGTGCGTGGCCCACGTACCGGGGATGAACTGGGCGATGCCCTGCGCGGCGGCGTGGCTCTGCGCCCGCGGGTTCCAGCCGCTCTCCTGGTACAACTGCGCGGCCAGCAGCGCCGGGTTGATGGCGGGACAGAGGTCGCCCCACTTCTGCACCAGCGGCTGGAACCGCGCCGGGACCGCCCCCTTGGCCAGCGCGACGGCACCGCCGCCCCCCGATCCGGCGAGCCCGGCGGCGGCGGAGTACGTACCGACGACGAGCAGCGCCAGGAAGCACATGACCATGCCGACGCCGATGCCACCGAACACCCAGAATTTCCGCACCCCTCAACCATCCCCCATCGGGGCGCGCTTCAGAGCCGTTTTCGACGGTGTGTACGAGTCATCCGCAGCACACCACCGGCGCACCCGCAGCACACGGGGGCGCCGACGGCTCACCGGCACCAGGGGTGACGCGGCCTCAGCCGCCCTCCCCCGACCAGAAGTCCGACCGGACGTTGGGGCGAGGCAGCGGATAGACGTCCTTGTACGCCGGGCCGTTCGGCTCGGTGGTGGGTGCGGCGACCTTCGACTCCTTCACGCACGGGCTGTCGGCCTCCAGGAAGGCCTGCCCCTTCCCCCGGAAGGAGACGCTGACACCGAATCCGCTCTTCGTGACCGCGTAGACCGCCGGGAACTTCTCGTCCTTGTTGACCGCCTTGATCCGGTAGTCGTTCTTCCGCCAGAACGACTCCGCGCGGTCCAGGAACGTCTGACGGAGTCCGGGGGAGATGACCGTCATGACGGCCCGCCGACGGGTCACCCCGCAGGCCCGGGTGGTGGTCGGCCCGTGCGCCCACCGCACATCGGGGTCGATGCCCTTCAGGACCGCGTCCAGCATCGCGTCGGACTGCTCCGCAGCCTCCTGCATGTCCATCCCGCGCTCCTTTCCGGTGCTCACGCCGCCCTCGTGCGCGCTTCCGTCCTCGCTCCCGCACCCGGACAGCACCACCCCCAGGGCGAGGACGACCGCGCCGAGGGGCAGGGCCCGCTTCGCTCGACTCACTTCGGTTCCTCCATCTTGAGCCGGTCGGCGTTGCCCGACACGATCAGGGCGATGCTGTCCGCGGACACGGCGTCGCGTTCCGGGCTGAAGTAGTTCGAGTGCGAGTCCAGACTGATACCGCTCCCGCTGACGAGCGGCGGACCGTCGGCCACCGGGAAGCGCCGCGCCCCGAACGCCTTGCTCGCCGGATCCTTCCCGAACCACAGGTCGTCGTCACCCGGATCGGCCAGATCGCCGGCCAGATAGGCCCCACCGGGGCCGCCCAGGGCGAGCCCGATGCCACCGACCACCACCTGGGTCTTGGAGGGCAGCTTGGTCACCGGGTCGTTGGCGGCGGCCCCCACGAAGACGTGCTCGCTGCCGACGCCGAGGTCCACGGCGTGGTCGACGCCGACCCCCGGACTGCCGACCAGGATGATGTCGTCGACCCCGGGAATCCCGCCGGGCCGGGCCGCCGCCGCGCCCACGGTCCGGGACCCGTAGGAGTGCCCGATGGCCGTCATGTGCGGGTCCGTGTTCTGGTTGGTCACGGAGATCCCGCCCATGAAGTCGCGGTAGGCCGCTCCGCCCTTCTCGGCGCGCCCCGTGCCCATGACGGCGAAGTAGCCCGCCGCCCCGTCCTTGTCCGGCAGCTGCGGCGCGTCGTACCCGAGCCAGACGATGGACGCCGTGGAGTCGTCGTACCCCTGCGCCCCGATCGCGGTGTCCCGGGCGCGCCCGATGTCGTTCTTGGCGAACTCCTCGTCGAGCGAGGTGTTGAGCCCCGGTACGTACGCCGACACGTGCTGGGAGGCGTCCGGGTTGCCGAACGAGACGATGGCCCGCCCGTTGCCCTCGTCACCGATCCCGATGAGATACATCGGCGGCTTGCCGTCCTCCTTGAGCTGCCGGTCGATCTCCCGCAGCCCGGCCAGCTGGTCACGCGCCTTGTCGGTGTCGACCCCCTCCAACTTGTCGATCAGCGCGGGGAGATTCCTGCGGTTGGCGGCGTCGCGCGCGAGGACCGGGATGCCGTCGAGGTTGCCGATCCGTTCCGGCACCAGCTCGATGTACCGACCGCGCTCCTCCGGCGAGAGCCCGTCCCACCAGGCCTTGTTCCCGGCCGGCGTGGCGTTCTGCGGAATCCGCCCGCTCAGGTGCGCGCGCTCGGCGTCCCGCACCTCGGCGTCGACCCGCGCACCGGAGCCGGGTATCGCCAGCCCGGCTCCGCCGACCGCCTTGTTCCAGTCCCAGGCGGCGCCGACGTAGTCACCGCGCTTCCACTTCTCACCCGCGCCCCGGGTGTCGCGCCCCCACTGGTCGACGATGCGCTGACCGCTCTCACCGGGCCGCAGGACCGCGTCGACGACCCCTTGGAGGTCACCGCCCAGCCCGTCCCCGAGGAACCCGTCGAGGAAACCGCCGCCGTTGGGGCCAGGGGGTCTACCCGCGTCGACCGGCACGATGACGTCGGCCGGGGGGAAGGCGTCGCCGCCGTGGTTGCTGTCCTGGTCGCCGCTCTGGCCGCTGTCCTGGTCGCCGCTCTGGTCGCGGCCCTGGGGGGACGAGGCGTTGCCCTGGGGGCCGGCGGTGTCACCGGAGCCGTTGCTGCCGTTCGCGGCGGTGCCGCCGGTGCCGCCAGTGCTTCCGGAGGTCGCGGCCCCTTCGGTGCCACCGGTGGCACCGCTGGCACCGCTGGTACCGGTGCTGCCGGTGCTGCCGGTGCTGCCGGTGCCACCGGTGAGGCCGGACTCATCACCACCGCCACCACCGCCACCATCGGCACCAGCACCGCCGTCCGTACCGGCGCCCGAAGCATCATCGTGACCACTGCCGTTGCCGCTGCCGTCGGCGCTTCCGCCACCGGCCACGACGTCATGCCCAGGCGCTGGGCACGAGCCACCGGTCAGCTCGCAGATCGCACTACGGATCTCCGCGGTGAGCTGCCTGCCGGTTCCCGTGGCCATCAGCCCGCCGACGAGCGCGACGACCACGAGGACGAGGCCCAGATACTCCAGCGCGGTCTGCCCACCGTCGCGGCGGAGCTTCATCATCCGGGCGAAGCTGAACAACCGTTGCTCGACCCGCTGCTCCCGGCCGCTCCGGAACCACCGGCGGCTCCCCGGCCGGCACAGCAGCACGATGGCGGCCGTCGGTATCGCCAGCCGGGCGACACCCCCCGCCCCGGCCCCGCCGCTCAACTCCGCGAGGGCACCGAGAACGATCCACGCCTGAACGGCGAGGAGCCCGTACCAGACTCGGACGCCGCCCTTACGGACGTACAGCGACAGCACGAAGGCGCCGATGCCGGGTAACGACGCGTAGAGCAACAACCCGAGGAAGTACCCGTCGACCGCGTCCACCGAGGACGCCGTCGACAGGGCCCTGATGCCGCCCACCAGGGTGGCCACGAAGAGAACGTGAAGGAGGATCAGCACCGCTTGCAACGGCCGGGGCATCAACCGCCCTGGATCCGCTGCGGCAGCGCTTACATCGACGCCGACAGGGACCGCGCTTCTTCGTATGCCGGACAAGAGCAGTCCCCTACCTCGTGAGTGGGCGGAACGGGCGACAGATCAGTCACTCCGCGTATGCGACCACACAGGCAGGGGGCACGACATGGGCCCCAGGGCCCAATGCAGGGCTCAAAGCCCGTACACACTCAACCAGTTGAGCCAACCTGCCCTGATCACGACCTTCTCGCCGCCACCTCGGGGGCGCCTGCCGACCAGAAGTCTGAGTGGATGTTGGGGCGGGGGATGAGCCGCGCTTCCGGATCGAGGAACGCTGTGGCACGACTGGTGGAGTCGGCGACTTCGGAGCGGCGGACGCAGGGGCTGTCCACGTCAAAGTGGAATTGACCCTTGTCAGCGACAGTCAAGCTCACTTGGAACCCGTCCTGCGTCCTCACATAGATCGCGGGGGCATCAACGTGGCTGTTGATGGCCGTCACGCGATAGCCGCTCTTCCGCCAGAACCGATCTACTAAACCCAGGAGGCTCCCCCTTCGCTGAGCAGATACGACCGTCATGACCGTCCGTCTCCGAGTGACCGTGCAACTCCCCGTCGTCGTCGGACCGTGCACCCAAAGCACGCTCGGCTCGATCTCATCGAGAACGCTGTCGAGCATGCCATCAGCGCGCTCAGCCGCATCCTGCATATTCATATCTTCACCCCGACCTCCCGCACACCCTGACAACAACGCCCCCAAGAGAATTACGATGATGATCGATCGAGGCCTGCCCATTAACGCGTCTCTTCTCTTTGAATCCTGTTCGCGCGCCCCGCAGCGATCAATGCCATATTTTCGACCGACGTTCTATCGAGCTCGGGATCGAAGTATTCCGAGTGGGCATCGATCGTTACCCTCCCCTCCCCAACCAGGGGCGGCCCATCCCCTACCTCGAATCGCTGCGCCCCGAAAGCCTCGCTGGCCGGATCCTTGCCGAACCAGACATCGTCGTCCCCTCGGTCGGCTAAACTGCCGAAGATATAAGCTGCAGCCGGTCCGCCGACCAGTGCCTCTGCCGCCCCTACGGCGAATTCGCCCTTCGAGGGAAGTTTGGTCACAACATCATTGGTGGCCGCTCCGACGAACACATGATCCCGGCCCACTCCGAGTTCGTCCGCACTGTCGACCCCAACGCCTGGGCTTCCGACGAACACGATGTCATCAACACCAGGAATTCCGCCCGGATACTGTGTAGCAGAGCCAACAGTCCGTGAGCCGTACGAGTGGCCGATCGCCGTCATGTGCGGGTCTTCATTCTCGTTCGCCGCCTCGATTCCGCCCATGAATTCGCGGAAGGCTAATCCGCCACCCTCCGCTCTGCCATCTGCAATGACAGAGAGAGAACTGAGCCCGTCAGGCGACTGCGGTGCGTCATATCCGAGCCACGTGATTGCAGCGGCAGGCTCTCCGTGACGATTCGAAACGATGGACAGGTCACGGGCGCGCTTTAGGTCGTTCGTGGCAAACTCCTCATCCAACGAGGTGTTCAACCCCGGAACATAAGCCGCCACATTCCGCGCCGTATCAGGATTCCCGTAGGACACGATCGCCCGACCATTTCCCTGATCCCCGATCCCGAGCAGGTACATCGGCGGCTCCCCCGCCCCCGGCACCGCCCTCAGCTGCCGGTCGATCTCGCGCAGCGCCGCAAGCTTGGTCGCCGAGTCCTCGTCGTTCCGCCCCTCCAGCTTCCCCATCAGCAACTGCAGGTTGTCCCGGTTCGCCGCGTCCCGTACGAGGGCCGGAATCCCGTCCAGGTTGCCGATCTGATCCGGGTACACCGCGAGGTACTCCTCACGCTGTTCGTCCGTCAGTCCGGCCCACCACGCCTTGCGCTCCGCCGGGCCCTCATCGTGCGGGATCGCGTTCTTCAGGTAGCTGCCCGCCGCCTGCCGCACGGCCGCCGCATCGGCCGCGGCGTCCTGCCACGTCGCGGCCGGGACGCCCAGGCCCTCCCGCGCCTTCAGCGACCGCAGGATCCTGGCGTACCGCCAGTCCGCGTCGGCCGCCGTCCGTACGGCCTGCGCCACCCGGTCCGCGATGTCCTGGGCCTTGCCGGCGTTCGGGTTGGGCGCCACGAGCCCCGAAGGGGGGGTCCATGCCCGGGTTCGGAACCCCGGACGCCGTCCCACCCGCCAGCGGCTTTCCGTCGATCAGGCCCTCGCCCCCCGCCGGATACGTCACCGAACCATCCGCGTGCACCGTGAACCTCAGCGCCGCCGCATCGTCAAGCGCCCCCTGCAGCACCCGCTGCTGGGCCTTGATCTCGTGGGCCAGGCTGTTCAACGTGGTCCGCAGCAGCCCGCACTCGGTGTAGATGTACTGGAAGTTCGTCCCCAGCCCGCGCAACCGCCTGACGGCCGCGTCCACCGCCTCCCCCTTCTGCGTATCGTGCAGGCCGGGCAGGAGCTGGCCCTCGATACGGTCCCGGGCCGCGTCGGCACGGTTGCTCACCCGTCCCCAGCCGTCCGCCGCCTCCTCCAGTTCGGCGCACCTCACCTCGCGTAACGCGGTCCAGGTCAGGGCGGAACCCGCACCACTGCTCCGCCCGCTCACCCCGCGCCGCCACAGGGCGGCGTCTTCACCCCGTCGAAGCCGCTCTTCACCGCCTCGTTCGCCCGTGCCTGGCCCCGGACGACCGCCCGCAGCTTCCCGGCGAGCCTCCCGCACTCGCCGCGCGCGCCCTCGATCCGGCGCTCCCACGAGGCGCGCACGACGCTCAGTTCGGCCAGCGCGTCCAGTGCTCCGGCCCCTGTGGTCAAGCCCCGGTGCGCCGCCTCCAACTCGCTCTTCACCGGGCCGAGGTGTGTGACCAGCTGGTCGGCCCCCGCGGCGGCCCGCAGCCACGGACCGCCGCTGTGCCGAAGATCTCCGCACCCGTCCGCCCCCGCCGGTCCGGCCGGCGTCCCCCGCCGCTCCCCGCCCCCGTTCTGCGACCCGACCACGGTTACTCCGCCCACACCGCTCACCCCGTTCCTCTTGATCGTGGAGCGGCACTGTGCCAAATCCGCGGTACGCGACATGCCGTACGCCAGCCCGCTGGGTCCCGGCTCTGTGCGCCCCCCTGCCCCGTGGATCCCGGCCGGGCAGAGCGGGGGCGCCGCCCCCCGCAGAGCCGCTCGGTTCACCCGAACGAAGGGGGAGCCGAGCACAGACGACCTCACCAGCCCCGCCCCGCGCCCCGCGTGCTGTTCCCCAAGCACGCCTGACGAAGCATCGAACAGGCAGCCGACCGGCGCACCGACGGCTCTCGAACGGCGCATACGAACACACCGTGCCCCGCGAACGCTGCAACCGCCTCAGGAACCCATGGCCATCGTCGTTGCTCCTGGTCACACCCCGTGATACACAGAGTAACCAGACGTATACATGAAGGGCCGGACGAGCCGCAGGTCAGGGCGACCGCCCCGGTCAAACGTGCGAGATCCGGGTAAAGAGACGCGGGAAGGCGTCGTGCGAGCGCGGTTTCATCAGCGAAGATAGAAGGCGACCCGTGCCGGACGGTACGGGCAGCGAACTACCCAATAGGGGCGGTGACTTACATGATCCTGGCAGCAGAGAAGGGCGACATCACCACCATCATCGGCGGAATCGCCCCGGACTGGGGGCCGTTCGGGACGCTGGGCAACGAGGCGCGCATCATGATCGAGGTGGTGATGGCCATCGCCATTCTGCTCTGCCTCGGCATCGCGATCTGGGGCGCGGCGAAGCAGCGCATCGGAGCGACGGCACTCCGCGACACGTTCAGTGCGGAGCAGGGCAAGGGGCTGATCGTGGCAGGACTGACAGGGGTCTTCATCATCGGATCCCTGGGGACCTTGTTCACCATCGTGTACGGAATGGCTGTCTGACCCACCATCGGCCGCTCCCCTCCGGGCCGTCCCAGCCCGTTCCCCCCATCCGCCCGTCGTGCCCACCGGCTGAGGTTGCGTTTCCCTGATGTCGAGTCACCACACCGCGCTCAAGCGGCAACCAGCACAGCTACCGTCGTCCTGCGCGGATCTGCACACGACCGAGGGAGCGAACGCGGCATGAGTCCCGGTGACGAGCACGACTACCGCGGCAAGGACCAGGGGGGCCGCCCGGAGGACCCGTACAGCACCCTCGGCGGCACCCGTCAGACCCGTACCCGTCTCCCCGACGGTGACACGGGGCTCCCTCACGCGCGCCGCCCGGTCCGCAACTCCCGCTCCCTCGTGACGGTCACCGGCGTCGTGGTGCTCCTCGTCGCTGCCATCGCCTTCGCCAACCGAGGCGGTGGCAGCGACGACGCCTCCCCGGGCGCCAAGAAGCCCGGAACCACAGGAAGCGCCCCCACCGCCGCCACCGGCACCAAGCCCGTCCAGGGCAAGAACGGCACGATCGCCTCCGGCTTCGCCCACGACGAGCAGGGGGCGCAGAGCGCTGCGGCGAACTACGCGGTGGCACTGGGGTCTGCGGAGATGTTCATGAAGGAGAGCCGCCGCAGCATCATTCAGGCCACGCATGATCCAGCGGTGGCCTCGGATCTCCAGGACAGCCTGGACAGTGCCTATTCGCCGACGTTCTACAAGAACGTCGGCCTCAACGACGACGGCAGCACGCCCACCGGGCTGACTTTCGTCTCACGGACCGTCCCGGTCGGCACGAAGGTCGTCAAGATGGAAGCCGACGTCGCCACGGTGGAGGTCTGGTGCACCGGCCTCGTCGGGCTGGCCGGGCAAGGCTCCACCAAGCCTGTGACCGAGACCTGGTTCACCATCTCGCAGGAACTCAAGTGGGTCGGGGGCGACTGGAAGATCTCGTCGTCGACCCAGACGGAGGGACCGACACCGGTCAACGGTGACAACCGTGCCTCCACGGCCGACGAGATGGCCACTGCGGTTGATGCGTACGGAGGCTTCACCTATGCCCGATAGCCGCCGATCGCGTCTCTCATCACTGGCAGGCGCTGCAGGTCTCGCGCCTGCCGCACTGGTCTTCATGGCACCAGGCGCCTCCGCGGCTCCTACACCGACCCCGACGCCATCTCCCAGCGAGAGCGACAACCCCTGCGACCTCATTGTCGGGCTCGCCCGGGATTACTGCGAGGACGGCGAAAACGCTCGCAGCGGGTCACGCGCACCCACTGACCTCGACAATCCCACCGACCCCCTCTCCTCCCTCGCCCGAGGCTGCGCCGACGCCGCCTCCTGGATCGTCGGCAAGCTCAGCGAGGCCGTCGAGTCCACGGCCAACGTCGACTTCACCAACCCCAAGTTCCTCCAGCAGTACGCCGTCATCTTCGCGGCTTCCACCATCCTCACCCTCGTCCTCTGGCTCCTCGCCGTGGCCAAGCGGGCCATCCGCGGCGTCCCCCTCACCACCGCGATCTCCGAGGCCGTCGGCTTCCTCTGGCTGACCGTCCTCGCCTCCGCCTTCACCCCTCTGATCCTCTACACGATCGTCTCCGCCACCGACGGCGTCACCGAGGTCATCTCCTCCGCCACCGGCGGCCAGACCGACGTCTTCTTCGGCTCGTTCGCCGAAGCCCTCAAGAAGGGCGAGGACATCGGCGGCGGACCGATCATGCTGATCGTCGTCTCGCTCGTCTCGATCCTCGCCGCCGGCATCCTGTGGCTGGAGCTCGTCATCCGCGCCGCCCTGCTCTACGTCGGCGCGCTCCTCGGGATCGTCGTCTACGCCGGCCTCGTCGACAAGAACATGTGGGGCCACGTCCGCCGCTGGGCCGGCATCATGATCGCGGTGATCATGGTCAAGCCGGTCATCGTCATCGTCCTCGGCCTCGCCGGAGCGCTCTCCACGGGCGACGGCCCCGACGCCTTCTCCGCCGTCGTCTCCGGCCTCTCCATCATCCTGCTGGCCATCTTCGCCTCCGCCATGATCTACCGCTTCGTCCCCGGCTTCGGCGACGAGATCCAGGGCGCCCGCACCAACCGCAAGCAGGCCACCGACGGCTCCCAGGCCGCCGCCCTGATCAGCTCCCCGGCCGCTCTCGTCTCCCAGGGCATCAAGACCCACAGCGGCCGTAACGACCAGAACAGCGGCGGAGGCGGAGGCGCCCGCCCCGCCAACCCGGCCAGCGGTGGCGTCGCCGCCCACAGCTCCCGTACCACCGGCGGAGGCGGCGGCGGGGGTTCCGCCCCCTCGCCCCGCAGTGGATCCGCACCCACCTCCGGAACCCCCCACAGCAGCCGCTCCTCCCGAGGCGGAGGCGGCTTCGGCACCACAGGTAACTCGAACACAGGAGGTGGAGGGCGTTGACGACCCAGTCCCACACGATGACGCCCCGCCGCACGTATCTCATCGGCCGCGCCCGGCCGAACGCGATCGTCGGCAAGAACCGTGAGACGGGCGAGATCGCCCTCATCATCGCCGGCGCGTTCCTCGGCATGATGAGTGGACTCCTCGTCCCGGTCCTCTCCCTCCGCATCGTCTGCCTCGTGGGCTTCCCCATGCTGGCCCTCGCCATCGTGTACGTCCCCTACAGGGGGCGGACCTTCTACAAGTGGTTCGAGATCAACCGCAGCTTCAAGCGCTCCCTGCGCCGCGGCACCGCCTACCGCTCCGCCGCCATGGAAGCGGGCGTCAGCGCCGACGGCCGTGAGGTCGAGATCGGCCCGCCCCCGGGCATCGGCCGGATCAGCTGGCTCGCCGCCCCCTTCGGCCCCGACGAGATCGCCGTGCTCCTCCACGCCGACCGCCGCACCGTCACCGCGGCCATCGAGATCGAGGGCCCCGGCGTCGGCCTCCGCGACAGCGAGGACCAGGAGGCGCTCGTCGACCGTTTCGGCACCCTCCTCAAGCACGTGGCCAACGGCGACGGCTTCGTCACCCGCCTCCAGATGCTCGCCCGCACCCTCCCCGCCGACCCCGACGCCCATGCCAAGGACGTCGCCCAGCGAGGCGACAAGGCGTCCCCGGGCTGGCTCCAGGAGTCCTACGACCAACTCCAGTCCATGGTCTCCACCTCCAGCGAGCAGCACCGCGCCTACCTCGTCGCCTGCATGCACTACAGCCGCGAACTGGCCGCCGAGGCCAACGCCATGGCCCGCGCCGCCCGCCCCCACGGCGGCCGCAAGCTCGACCGCGACGCCGGCCTCGCCGTCGTCATGGCCCGCGAGCTCACCGACATCTGCGCCCGCCTCGCCGAGGCCGACATCCGGGTACGCCAACCGCTCGGCCAGAGCCGCGTGGCCTCCCTCGTGCACTCCATGTACGACCCCGACCACCCCATCGACCACATCCAGGCCATGACCAAGCGCAACGCCTGGCCCGCCGAGCTGGACGCGGTCGAACCGACCTTCCTCCAGGCCAAGACCCGCGAGTCCACCACCCGCGCCCCCTGGTGCCACGCCACGGCCTGGGTGAAGGAATGGCCGATGACCCCCGTCGGCGTCAACTTCCTCGCCCCGCTCCTCGTCCACACCCCCGACGTCATCCGTACCGTCGCCGTCTGCATGGACCTCGAACCCACCGAGGTCGCCATCGAACGCATGCTGACCGAGAAGACCAACGACGACGCCGAGGCCAGCCGGCAGGCCAAGATGAACCGCACCGTCGACCCCCGCGACATCGCCGCCCACGGCCGGCTCGACCAGCGGGGTGAAGATCTCGCCAGCGGCGCGGCCGGAGTGAACCTGGTGGGGTACATCACGGTGTCGTCCCGCTCCCCCGAGGCCCTCGCCCGCGACAAGCGCACGATCCGCGCCTCGGCCGGCAAGTCGTATCTCAAGCTGGAATGGTGCGACCGCGAGCACCACCGGGCCTTCGTGAACACGCTGCCGTTCGCCACGGGCATCCGCCGCTGACAAGGCATCACCCCCACCGCGACCACCCGCAGAAGACCCACAACCGCCCCACCACCCCAACCACTCCAACAACCGCGACAACCGCGACAACCGCAACCAGAGAGGGCACCCCACCATGCGAGACCCCCTGTCCGCATTGTCGGATGCCTTCACCTCGTTCCTCTTCGGCAAGGTGGAGACGACCCGCCTCCCCGTCCGTACGTCGACGGGCCAGGCCCAGGCCGTCTACCTCCCCACCGCCGCCCCCGGCCTCGGCGACTCCGGCGTGATCATCGGCCGCGAGGTCTACAGCGGGAAGGGCTACATCTACGACCCCTTCCAGCTGTACGGGCAACAGCTCCCCGCCCCCCACTGGCTCGTCCTCGGCGAGTCCGGCAACGGCAAGTCCGCACTGGAGAAGACCTACGTCCTGCGCCAACTCCGCTTCCGTGACCGGCAGGTCGTCGTCCTCGACGCCCAGGGCGAGGACGGCGTCGGCGAATGGAACCTCATCGCCCAGGAGCTGGGCATAACCCCCATCCGGCTGGACCCCACCGCAGCGCTCAACGGCGGCATCCGGCTCAACCCCCTCGACCCCTCCATCACCACCACCGGCCAGCTCGCCCTGCTCCGTACGATCATCGAAGTCGCGATGGGCCACGGGCTCGACGAGCGTTCCGGCTTCGCGCTGAAGGTGGCCCACGCCTACGTCACCGCGACCATCACCGAGCGCCAGCCGGTCCTGATGGACATCGTGGAGCAGCTGCGCCATCCGGAGCCCGAGTCCGCCGAGGCGATGAACGTCGACATAGACGATGTACGGGCCTGGGGCCTGGACGTCGCCCTGGTCCTGGACCGCCTGGTCGACGGTGACCTGCGCGGCATGTTCGACGGCCCCACGGCCGCCGGCATCGACCTCGACGCGCCCCTCATCGTCTTCGACCTCTCGCACATCGACCGCAACTCGATCGCGATGCCGATCCTGATGGCGATCGTCGGCGTCTGGCTGGAGCACACCTGGATCAGGCCGGACCGCAAGAAGCGCATCTTCCTGGTCGAAGAGGCGTGGCACATCATCAACTCCCCGTTCGTCGCCCAGCTCTTCCAGCGCCTGCTGAAGTTCGGACGCCGGCTCGGCCTCTCGTTCGTCGCCGTCGTCCACCACCTCAGCGACGTGGTGGACGGAGCAGCGGCGAAGGAAGCGGCGGCCATCCTCAAAATGGCCTCCACCCGCACGATCTACGCCCAGAAATCGGACGAGGCCAGAGCGACCGGCCGGGTCATCGGCCTACCCCGCTGGGCCGTCGAGATCATCCCGACCCTCACCCCCGGCATCGCCGTCTGGGACGTCAACGGCAACGTCCAGGTCGTCAAACACCTGATCACCGAAGCCGAACGCCCCCTGGTCTTCACCGACCGCGCCATGACCGAGGGATCGGCGGACGACATGCTCCCCGACGACATCCGCGCCGCCGAACTGGAGGCGGAGCAACGGGCGGCCCGGATCGAACACCAGCAACGGATGAACGAGTCGTCAGAGTCAACGGTGGCCTGACATGGCACGTCAGCCGGCGCGGGGCCGGGACAACGGGCCCGCCCACCACGACGGTTACGCCGGCCGCCCCCAGGGCGGCGGCATCCCGGACGGCCTGCTGATCGGTCTCCTGGGCCTCCTCCTCGCCGCCACCCTGGTCGCCTGGACGGCCGCCGGCCTGGCCGGGCTCCTCGCCCACGGGGCCTGGCCGGACGGCGTGACGTTCACCCGGTCCCCGCTCGCCCTGCGCGAACTGGCCACCGCCCCCCAGGACCTCGCCGCGGCCTGGCCGGGGACGCCCCCGGCGCAGCTCTCCGGATACGGCCTGTTCTGGGGCCTGTTCATCGGCGAACTGATGGTGCTGCTGGTCCTCGCGGTGTTCACGCTCGGAGTCGTGGCCCGTGGCCGTGCCGTACGGGAGCGGCGCCGCGAGGAACGAGCCTTCGGAACGCACGGGAAGCAGCCCCCCGCCGTAAGAGCGTCACCGGCCACAGAGCCGACACCGGCACCCGGCCACACAGCCGAGAACACCCCCGCGGCCGAACGCACGCCCGCTCCCGCCAGGGGAGACGCACGACACTTCACCCCCGAGGCACCGGAGGCACCGGAGGCACAGGCACCCGAGGCACCCGGAGCACCGGCGGCCCCCAGTCCCTCTGCAACATTCGGGTCCCCAGGGACCCCAGCAGCCCCTGAGACCCCAGGAACCCTCAAGACTCCAGGAACGCCCGAGACCCCCAGGCCCTCGGAGTTCCCCAGGCCCTCGGAGCTCCCCGGGACCTCTGAGATGCCCCCCGAAGTCGCCCCCTCCGCCCTCCTCCTCCCCTCCCCCCGCACCCCCCTCCTCGTGTACGCCCCCGCCCCCGCCCGGCGCCCCACCGTCGTCCGGGCCGTCCTCGACGCCGAAGGCCCCGTCCTCGTCGTCACCTCGGACCCCACCGTCTGGGCCGAGACGAAGGACGCCCGCGCCAAGCTCGGCCCGGTCCTCGTCTACGACCCGGGCCACCTCTGCGACACCCCGGCCCGCCTCCACTGGTCGCCCACCACGGGCTGCGAGCTCCCCGACGTCGCCGCCGCGCGCGCCGCCGCCCTGCTCGCCCCGGTACGCCCGCAGGCCCGGATCGACGCGGCGGTGGCCGACACGGCGCAGACGCTCCTCCAGTGCTGGCTGCACGCCGCCGCGGTCGACGGCCGCCCCTTCCGCCAGGTCCTCCGCTGGGCCTCCGGATCCGGCGCCCACGAACCGGTACGCCTCCTCCGTACGCACCCCAAGGCCGCGTCCGGACTCGCCGGGCTGCTGGAGTCCGCCCTCACCGCCTATCCCGAACGGCGCGAGGTGGCCCAGGAACTGACGGTACGGGCGTTCGCCGCCCTGTCCACGGTGCACATCCGCGAGGCCTGCACGGCGAACCGAGCGGATTCCCTCGTGCTGGAATCTTTTGCGCACGAAGGGGGAACGCTCTATCTGGTGGGCGAACCCATCGAGGATCCCCGCTCCCGCCCCGGCGCGATGCCCCTCCTCACCGCGCTCGCCGCAGACGTGGTCGAGCACGGCCGCCGCATGGCCGCACGGTCATCCGACGGTCGGCTCGACCCACCAATGACGCTCGTCCTCGACGACGTCGCGGCGGTGGCACCCCTCCCCCAGCTCCCTGAGCTGCTGGCGACCGGCCAGAACCGGGGCATGCCCACACTGGTGCTGCTCCGTTCCCGGGAACAGGGGCGGGCCCGCTGGCAGGAACGCCTGCACGTTCCGGCCCCGGGCGCCGGTCAGCCGGAAGGCGCTTAGGCCGTGAGGCCCCCGGAGCACCGCTACCGCTCGCCCCGCCCGAGGACGTACTCCAGCTCCAGCTCGCCCCGGCCACCCGGGGCCGGAATCCGCTGCCCGGAGGGGACGAATCCGAACCGCCGGTAGAAAGCGGCGGCGCGCGCGTTCTTCTCGTGGACGTAGAGGCGCACCCGCTCCAGCCGGGGCGAGGACAGCGACCACGCCCACGCGACGGCCTCCTGGAACAGCGCGTCCGTCACCCCGGTACCCCGCACCTCGGGACGGACGAACACACCGACCAGGTGCGCCTGTTCCACCGCGGGCGCCTCCCCGAAGCGCACATCGTCCTCCGGGCTCTCGACGAGCACGGTGACCGAACCCACCCACACCCCTTCGGGCGACTCCGCGACGAACTGCCGGACACGACCGCCCCCGCCCTCGGCGGCATCAGCCGCGCGCTCCTGCCAGAAGGCGTCCGGTTTCGCCACCGCTTCCTCGTACGACTCCAGAAACGCCACCGGGGCCGCCGGGTCCCGCAGAGCGTCCAGCCGCAACTGTCTGACCTGCGGCCATTCGTCAGCCCGCACCGCACGCATCACATAATCCATGCTCCGATCCTCACCCCCGCCCGCCCCACGTTCAACCGACTAACCCCACCGCGACCGCGACCACCGCCACCCCCAGAGCGACCGCGCCCACACCCCGTCGTACCCCGGTACTACGCCCCAGGCCCACGTCCAGCCCCCGGTCGGACGACCGTGCCGCGCCGTCTCCGTAGCGTCGACCGCATGATCAAGGCACACGGCCTCACCAAGCGGTACGGCGACAGAACCGTCGTCCAGGACCTCGACTTCACCGTCCGCCCCGGCACGGTGACCGGCTTCCTCGGCCCCAACGGCGCCGGGAAGTCCACGACGATGCGCATACTCCTCGGCCTCGACGCCCCGACGCACGGCCGCTCCACCGTCAACGGCCGCTCCTACGCCGCCCACCCCGCGCCCCTCACCCAGGTCGGCGCCCTGCTGGAGGCCCGGTCCGCCCACCCGGGCCGGTCCGCCCTCAACCACCTGATGGCCCTCGCCCACACCCACGGCATCCCGCGCCGCCGCGTCGAGGAAGTCATCGACCTCGCCGGGCTCACCGACGCCGCCCACCGGAGGGTCAAGGGCTTCTCCCTCGGCATGGGCCAGCGACTCGGCATCGCCGCCGCCCTCCTCGGCGACCCCGCCACCGTCATCCTGGACGAACCGGTCAACGGTCTGGACCCCGAAGGCGTCCTGTGGATCCGCACCCTCCTCACCTCTCTCGCAGCCGAAGGCCGTACGGTCCTCGTCTCCTCCCACCTGATGAGCGAGATGGCCCTCACCGCCGACCACCTGATCGTCATCGGCCGAGGCAGGCTCCTCGCCGACACCACGGTGGCCGAGCTGATCCGCTCGGCGGGCGGGGCATCCGTCAGGGTCGTCACCCCCCAGCCGGACGAACTGAGCGCACACCTGGCGAACCCGGGCGTGACCATCACCACCACGCACGTCCCCACCACGCACGTCCCCACCACGCGCGTCCCCACCACGCACGTCCCCACCGCCGACGCCCCGGCTCACGAACTCCGGATCCGAGGCGTGGACGCGGCGCACATCGGAGGCGTGGCCGCCGCGCACGCGATCACCCTGCACGAACTCACGCCGCAGACCGTGTCGCTGGAGCAGGCGTTCATGGACCTCACCCAGGAATCGGTCGACCACCGGCCACAGCGGGAGACCCCGTCCCCGCTTCCCGGCCCCTCCCCTCGCACCGGAGCAGCAGCATGACCACAACCCATCCCACCCCCGCGCTCTCACACCCCGCAGGACCATCGCGGTACGGCATCACCGGGCCCCGGATCCTGCGCTCGGAATGGCACAAACTCCACTCCCTGCGCTCCACCTGGATCACCGTCGTCTCCGCGGTCGTCATGGTCCTGGGCGTCGGTCTGATCATGGGCGGGACCTACACCTCCGGCGGCGGGGACTCCGACGTCGACACGGTCGTCCTGACCCTGTACGGCAGCATGCTCGGCCAGTTGTGCCTGGTCGTCCTGGGCATTCTGATGACCGCCGGCGAGTACGCGACCGGCATGATCCGCTCCTCGCTCACCGCCGTACCCGCCCGGCTCCCCGTCCTGTGGGCCAAGGCCGCGGTGTTCGCCGCCACCGTCTTCACGGTCATGTTCGCGACGGCCCTGGTCACGTTCGCGGCGGCCCAGGCCTTCCTCCACGACACCGACCAGGCCGCCTCGTTCACCGACCCGGGCATCCTGCGCGCCCTGGCGGGGAACGCGGCCGCTCTCACCCTGATGGGCCTGCTCGCCCTCGGCCTCGGCGCACTGCTGCGCTCCGTGCCCGGTGCGATCGGCGCGTTCATCGGCGGCGTCATGATCCTGCCGGAGATCCTCGGGATGCTCCCGTACGACGCCGTCGAGCGCGCCATCATGTACTTTCCCACCCAAGCCGCCGGTGCCCTGGGCTCCGCCACCCCCATCCCGGGGACCGCCTCCCCCGGCCCCGCCCTGCTCGCCCTCACCGTATGGGCGGGCACGACACTGGCCGCGGCAGCGCTGGGGCTCCGACGCCGCGACGTCTGACCCACGAGGAGAGCGACCAGGTGACGGACCACCCCCAGGCCGCGGGCACGCTCCCGGCGACGCCCGACGCCGCCACAGCCCCACCACCCCCGCCCGCCGGCACCGCAGGCGCCACCCACCCCGCCGAGACGGCCCCCCTCACCAGGATCATCCGCGGCGCCCTGGACCGCCTCCGCGCCTTCGACCGACGTCGGCCACGGGTCTGGGACGCGGCGGTGACCGCGTTCTGGACCGTGGCGGCGGTGCTCGACTACACCTCAGGCGGCTGGCGGACCGTCGCACACGACGACGTGACGGCGCCCGAAGCGCTGGTGCTCCTGATGAGCCTCTGCTTCTCGCTGCCGCTCCTGTGGCGCCGCACGCACCCCATGGCCGTCCTGCTGCTGATGGCACCGGCGTCCCTGGTGAACGTCTGGACGGGCGCCGTGGTCCAGGCCGCACTCCTCCAGCTGATCCCGGTGTTCCAGCTCGTCCTGCGCTCCTCCTTCCGTACGGTCGGGGCCGCGGCAGCGCTGTTCGTCGCCCCGGTCCTGGCCATCGGCGTCCGCATCCCCTCCACCTGGGGGCAGGAAGTGGTCTCGTACGTCTGGGGCCTGGTCTTCGTCGTCCTCCTGGGGATCGCGGTCCGCACGCGTCGCGAGTACACCGAGGCCCTGGTCGAGCGCGCCCACCGGCTGGAGCGCGAACGCGACCAGCAGGCCCGGCTCGCCGCAGCCGCCGAACGCACGCGCATCGCGCGGGAGATGCACGACATCATCGGCCACAACCTGTCCGTCATCACGGGCCTGGCGGACGGCGGGGCGTACGCGGCCCGGAAGAACCCGGAACGCGCGGGCCAGGCGCTGGAAGCCATCGGCGCCACCAGCAGGCAGGCCCTGTCCGAGCTGCGCCGTCTCCTGGGTGTCCTGCGCGACGACCACCCCGAGGCCGAACGCACCCCGCAGCCCACGCTCGACGAACTGGCCCCTCTCATCGAACGCGTACGCCGGGCAGGACTGCCCGTCCACCTGGAGTTCCACGGCGAACCCCGCCCGCGGTCACTCACTCCGGGCCGCCAACTCACCGTGTACCGAGTGGTCCAGGAAGCCCTGACCAACACCCTCAAGCACGCCACCCCGCCCGCTACGGGCCCGCGCCCCCCGCTGGAGCCCCACCAGGCGCCCCTGTCCGCGACGGTCACCCTCACGTACACCCGCACACACCTGGACGCCCGCATCACCGACACGGGCAACGGAGCCGGTCAGACCCCCGGCACCGACGAAACACCACCACCGCCGGCCCAGGGCATCATGGGCATGCGGGAACGCGCCGCACTGTACGACGGCACCCTCGAAGCGGGCCCGCTGCCGGACCACGGCGGATGGCAGATACGGCTCCGCCTTCCCCTGGAGGACACGCACCAGTGACGACCGTACTCATCGCCGACGACCAGCCGATGCAGCGCTTCGGCTTCCGCATGCTGCTGGAGAGCCAGGACGACATGACGGTCGTCGGCGAGGCCGGCAACGGCGACGAGGCCGTCCGGCTGGTCGCCCGCCACCACCCCGACGTCGTGCTGATGGACATCCGTATGCCGGGCCAGGACGGCATCGAGGTGACCCGGCGCATCATCGCCTCGGGCGCCCGCACCCGCATCCTGATCGTCACGACGTTCGACCTGGACGAGTACGCCTACGACGGCCTGCGCGCCGGCGCCAGCGGCTTCCTGGTCAAGGACGCCCTGCCCGAAGAACTCCTCGCCGGCATCCGCGCGGTGGCCGCCGGTGACGCGGTGGTGGCCCCGACCCTGACCCGCCGTCTTCTCGACGCCTACGTGCACCACCTTCCAGCGGTACCAGGCGCACCCGCCGCGTCGGACCCGCGCATCACCGCGCTGACGGAACGGGAACGGGAGGTCCTCACCGTCATCGGCCAGGGCTGGTCGAACACGGAGATAGCCACCCGTCTCCACCTCGCCGAATCCACGGTGAAGACGCACGTGACCCGCATCCTCGCCAAGACCGGCGCGAGGGACCGCGTCCAGGCGGTCATCCTGGCGTACGACACCCGCCTGGTCACACCGTCGTAGACCGGGTCGGGCGGCGATACACCACCGCCACAAGGGCCGTGAACGCAGGAAAGCCCCGCACCAAATGGTGCGGGGCTTTCCCGGAAAAATTGTTCGGCGGCGTCCTACTCTCCCACAGGGTCCCCCCTGCAGTACCATCGGCGCTGAAAGGCTTAGCTTCCGGGTTCGGAATGTAACCGGGCGTTTCCCTAACGCAATGACCACCGAAACACTATGAAATTAACCAACACCGGAGAAAAACACGGCCGTTCGTTATTTCAGAACTAACACAGTGGACGCGAGCAACTGAGGACAAGCCCTCGGCCTATTAGTACCAGTCAGCTCCACCCGTTACCGGGCTTCCACATCTGGCCTATCAACCCAGTCGTCTACTGGGAGCCTTAACCCTTCAAGAGGGTGGGAATACTCATCTCGAAGCAGGCTTCCCGCTTAGATGCTTTCAGCGGTTATCCTTTCCGAACGTAGCCAACCAGCCATGCCCTTGGCAGGACAACTGGCACACCAGAGGTTCGTCCGTCCCGGTCCTCTCGTACTAGGGACAGCCCTTCTCAATATTCCTACGCGCGCAGCGGATAGGGACCGAACTGTCTCACGACGTTCTAAACCCAGCTCGCGTACCGCTTTAATGGGCGAACAGCCCAACCCTTGGGACCGACTCCAGCCCCAGGATGCGACGAGCCGACATCGAGGTGCCAAACCATCCCGTCGATATGGACTCTTGGGGAAGATCAGCCTGTTATCCCCGGGGTACCTTTTATCCGTTGAGCGACAGCGCTTCCACAAGCCACTGCCGGATCACTAGTCCCGACTTTCGTCCCTGCTCGACCCGTCGGTCTCACAGTCAAGCTCCCTTGTGCACTTACACTCAACACCTGATTGCCAACCAGGCTGAGGGAACCTTTGGGCGCCTCCGTTACTCTTTAGGAGGCAACCGCCCCAGTTAAACTACCCATCAGACACTGTCCCTGATCCGGATCACGGACCCAGGTTAGACATCCAGCACGACCAGAGTGGTATTTCAACGACGACTCCACAACCACTGGCGTGGCCGCTTCACAGTCTCCCACCTATCCTACACAAGCCGAACCGAACACCAATATCAAACTATAGTAAAGGTCCCGGGGTCTTTCCGTCCTGCTGCGCGAAACGAGCATCTTTACTCGTAGTGCAATTTCACCGGGCCTATGGTTGAGACAGTCGAGAAGTCGTTACGCCATTCGTGCAGGTCGGAACTTACCCGACAAGGAATTTCGCTACCTTAGGATGGTTATAGTTACCACCGCCGTTTACTGGCGCTTAAGTTCTCAGCTTCGCCGCTCCGAAAAGCAGCTAACCGGTCCCCTTAACGTTCCAGCACCGGGCAGGCGTCAGTCCGTATACATCGCCTTACGGCTTCGCACGGACCTGTGTTTTTAGTAAACAGTCGCTTCTCGCTGGTCTCTGCGGCCACCCCCAGCTCAAGCAGCAAGTGCTATCACCAGTGATGGCCCCCCTTCTCCCGAAGTTACGGGGGCATTTTGCCGAGTTCCTTAACCATAGTTCACCCGAACGCCTCGGTATTCTCTACCTGACCACCTGAGTCGGTTTAGGGTACGGGCCGCCATGAAACTCGCTAGAGGCTTTTCTCGACAGCATAGGATCATCCACTTCACCACAATCGGCTCGGCATCAGGTCTCACCCTTAACGTGTGACGGATTTACCTACCACACGGGCTACACCCTTACCCCGGGACAACCACCGCCCGGGCTGGACTACCTTCCTGCGTCACCCCATCGCTTACCTACTACAAGTCTGGTTCATCGGCTCCACCACTACCCTCAACTCCGAAGAGATCGGGCCGGCTTCACGGACTTAGCATCGCCTGATTCAGTACTGGGCGTTTCAAAGCGGGTACCGGAATATCAACCGGTTGTCCATCGACTACGCCTGTCGGCCTCGCCTTAGGTCCCGACTTACCCTGGGCAGATCAGCTTGACCCAGGAACCCTTAGTCAATCGGCGCACACGTTTCTCACGTGTGTATCGCTACTCATGCCTGCATTCTCACTCGTGAACCGTCCACAACTCGCTTCCGCGGCTGCTTCACCCGGCACACGACGCTCCCCTACCCATCCATACGGGCGTTGACCCTATGTGTATGAATGACACGACTTCGGCGGTACGCTTGAGCCCCGCTACATTGTCGGCGCGGAATCACTTGACCAGTGAGCTATTACGCACTCTTTCAAGGGTGGCTGCTTCTAAGCCAACCTCCTGGTTGTCTCTGCGACTCCACATCCTTTCCCACTTAGCGTACGCTTAGGGGCCTTAGTCGATGCTCTGGGCTGTTTCCCTCTCGACCATGGAGCTTATCCCCCACAGTCTCACTGCCGTGCTCTCACTTACCGGCATTCGGAGTTTGGCTAAGGTCAGTAACCCGGTAGGGCCCATCGCCTATCCAGTGCTCTACCTCCGGCAAGAAACACACGACGCTGCACCTAAATGCATTTCGGGGAGAACCAGCTATCACGGAGTTTGATTGGCCTTTCACCCCTAACCACAGGTCATCCCCCAGGTTTTCAACCCTGGTGGGTTCGGTCCTCCACGAAGTCTTACCTCCGCTTCAACCTGCCCATGGCTAGATCACTCCGCTTCGGGTCTAGAGCGTGCAACTCAAACGCCCTGTTCGGACTCGCTTTCGCTACGGCTTCCCCACACGGGTTAACCTCGCTACACACCGCTAACTCGCAGGCTCATTCTTCAAAAGGCACGCAGTCACGACACAAGGACAAGTCCTTGTGCGACGCTCCCACGGCTTGTAGGCACACGGTTTCAGGTACTATTTCACTCCGCTCCCGCGGTACTTTTCACCATTCCCTCACGGTACTATCCGCTATCGGTCACCAGGGAATATTTAGGCTTAGCGGGTGGTCCCGCCAGATTCACACGGGATTTCTCGGGCCCCGTGCTACTTGGGTGTCTCTCAAACGAGCCGTTGATGTTTCAGCTACGGGGGTCTTACCCTCTACGCCGGACCTTTCGCATGTCCTTCGCCTACACCAACGGTTTCTGACTCGTCTCACAGCCGGCAGACTATGAAAGAGAGATCCCACAACCCCGCATGCGCAACCCCTGCCGGGTATCACACGCATACGGTTTGGCCTCATCCAGTTTCGCTCGCCACTACTCCCGGAATCACGGTTGTTTTCTCTTCCTGAGGGTACTGAGATGTTTCACTTCCCCTCGTTCCCTCCACACTGCCTATGTGTTCAGCAGCGGGTGACAGCCCATGACGACTGCCGG